>CAJOQY010000056.1 GCA_905236835.1 uncultured Oscillibacter sp.
GCGTTTTCGCCGAAATGATCCCCATAGGCGCGCTCGAACGCTTCCAGACGCGCGCTCTCCACGCCGCCGGATTTTAATATATCTTTCAATTCGCCGGATGTCATGGCCAGCGGCTCCGGGTCTTGGATTTCTTTATGTTCCTCTATCCGTTCGCGCAACTGCTCATGCACCGTCTGCAATAAATCATAATCGCAGGTATCCTCCAAAGACTGGCTTAACACGTTATGAAACGCCTCCCGCTGTTCGGCGGCGGACAACAACGGCGCGTCGGTCTTAAATAACGCGTCGATTAATTCCTGATGAATTTCGGCGGGTTTGGCCGCGTAGTACAACGCGTTATAAATATTGGCGGCTCTGTTGTCAAACGCGGGGAATAAAAATCCAATCGCCGTATTGCCGACGGTCAGCCCGGCGGAACTGCCGTGAAATTCATTTTGATCCGTGAAATAGCGTAAGGCCATCCCGGAATCTTTCACAGGGCAAACCGCGCAGATAATATATGAAAACACGGAATCAGAATTCTCCGCCTGAATTTCGCCGTCCTTGCCCCGGCGCGGCACGTCATAACTGTCAAACGCCAGCAAAATTAAATACCCGTCGTCGCCCATTTCGAGATTTTCAATCACTTTATGATAAAATTCCTCGCGGATTTCGCCGTTTGACAACCGGGAATCGCGCAAGTTAGATAACAATCTATGCTCGTCGCTGTCCATGACCTGCTGTGTGGAGAATATAATATCAATCAAATTCCGGCCCATGCCGCCGCTTAACGTCCGTTTCAGGCGGGTCAGATACATTTCGATTTCTTCCTCCGGCAGTAATCCAAGCGACGTGTCCAAATAGGAAACAATCTCGTGATTGGCGTTTACATAACAGCCGTAAACGCGGCTGATCGCGTTTTTATCCGGACGAAACCGGCGGCGCAGTTCGTTGACTTCTTTTTGATTCATGATAAAAATATCCTCCTGTTTTTATGATTTTATAATATTTCATCAAATATCATGTTATTATAACAGCCAGACAGACACGACGCAAGCTGATTTTTGATATGAAGCCGCGAAAGTCAGATAAAATAATTTAAAATAAAATAAAATAACGCTTTACTTGCGGAATCAGGGCGGCTATAATAGGCAAGGTTTCAACGGACTAAAACGAAGCCGGACAAGCGTGATATTGAATTATATAAAAAGGCGTCGAACAGGGGGCTTGTTATCATGTCAAACTGCGCGATTGTGGGAATCAACTGGGGGGACGAAGGCAAAGGCCGCATGGTGGATTTGATCACACGGGATTATGATATAGTCATCCGCTATCAGGGCGGCGGCAACGCCGGACATACGGTAGTGAATGAGAAGGGCAAATTCGCTTTGCATTTGCTTCCTTCCGGTATCTTCCGAGACGGCGTAGTAAATATTTTGGGAAACGGCGTCGCGCTGGACTGCGAAAGCCTGTGGACGGAAATGGAAGATGTGCGGTCAAAAGGCGTGAAAATATCCCCGGAGACGTTGAAAATCAGCGAACGGGCGTCTTTATTACTGCCGTGGCACCGGGAATTGGACGCGCTGGAGGAAACGCGTTTAAAAGATCAAAAATACGGCTCCACAAAACAAGGCATCGCGCCGTTTTATTCTGATAAATTCCGCAAAAAAACGATTATGGCGGGAGAGTTGTTTTATCCGGAATATTTAAAAGCGCATTTATCCGGGATTCTGGAATGGGAAAATTTGATATTAAAAAATATCTATCGCGCGCCGGAATGGGATATGGATAAAATTTTAAACTGGATTCAGGAATACGGCGGGAAAATCCGGGATTTTATATGCGACACAGGCGCGTTTTTACAAGACGCCGTGAAAGAGAATAAAAATATATTATTCGAGGCGCAGCTGGGCGCGCTGAGAGATCTGGATTACGGCATTTATCCCTATACGACTTCTTCCAACGCGATTGCCGCTTACGCGCCTGTCGGCTCCGGACTGCCGGGAATGAAACTTGATAAAATTATTGGCGTCGTGAAAGCGTATTCGACCTGTGTCGGCGAAGGTCCGTTTGTGTGCGAATTATTCGGAAAGGAAGCGGATCAATTGCGCGAGGCCGGGCGGGAATACGGCGCGAAAACCGGGCGTCCCCGGCGCGTGGGGCCGATTGACATTCCGGCGACGCGTTACGGCGTTCAGTCGCAAAACGCGGATTGTATCGCGCTGACGAAATTAGATATATTAAGCTATCTGGATCAAATTCCCGTCTGCGTCAAATATCAACTGCCGGACGGAACGCGGACGGAAGCATTTCCGTTTCCGGCGTTATTAAATCAATGCCAACCCGTGATTGAATATCTGCCCGGCTGGAAACGCGACATATCCGGCGCGAGAAACTGGGATGATCTGCCGGAGGCGGCGCGGAATTATGTTGATTATATCCAGTCAAAAATTGGCGCTTATATTGGCTATATCTCCGTGGGACCGGAGCGCGACGCGATTATTTTAAAATAATTTAAAATATATATTATAATATATCATTTAGGGGCTGTGATTTGATGGCTGATATGGAATATTACGAATCGCCGTTGTCGTCCCGGTACGCGTCGGAGTTTATGCTGAAATTATTTTCGCATAAAACCCGTATCCGGACATGGCGGAAATTATGGGTGGAACTTGCCCGCGCGGAGTGTGAATTGGGACTGCCCGTCAAGCCGGAACAGGTGGAAGAACTGGAAAAAAATCTGGATAATATAGATTTTGATCTCGCGGCGCGGCGTGAAAAAGAAGTGCGTCATGATGTGATGGCGCATGTGTACGCGTATGGACAGGCCGCGCCGTCCGCCGCCGGGATCATTCATCTGGGGGCGACAAGCTGTTATGTGACGGATAACGCGGATTTGATTTTATATCGCGAGGGTCTGCGTTATATCAAAGGCGAATTACTGGCCGTGATGAAAAATTTATCCGATTTCGCCCGCCGCTATCGTGATACGCCGACTTTGGGCTATACGCATTATCAGCCCGCGCAGTTTGTGACCGTCGGCAAACGCGCGGCGTTATGGATACAGGATTTTTTGTCTGATCTGGAAGAACTGGATTTTGTGATAAATCATTTGAAATTTTTAGGCTGTCGCGGGACAACCGGTACGGAAGCCAGTTTTATGAATTTATTCGACGGGGACGGAGCTAAAATCGACGAAATGAACCGGCGTCTCGCGGCGGCGTTTGATTTTGAAATATGCTATCCCGTCAGCGGCCAGACGTATCCAAGAAAAACCGACAGCCGGATATTAAATTCTCTCAGCGCGATTGCCCAAAGCGCGTATCGCATGGCGGGAGATATTAGATTATTACAGCATGACCGGCAATTGGAAGAGCCGTTTGAAAAAAATCAGATCGGCTCGTCCGCGATGGCTTATAAACGCAATCCCATGCGCTGTGAAAGAATCTGTTCGCTGTCAAGATATTTAATCGCGGACGCGCTGAACGCGCCGCTGACAGCGTCGGTCCAGTGGCTGGAACGGACGCTGGATGACTCGGCGAATCGACGAATTTCCATGCCGGAAGGGTTTTTGTGCGCCGACGCGATTCTGAGATTATGCCGCAATGTAACCGACGGATTACAGGTCAATCGTGTTGTAATCGACAAAACATGCCGGGAGTATCTGCCGTTTATCGCGACGGAAAATCTCATGATGGAAGGCGTCAAAAAAGGCGGGGATCGTCAGAAATTGCATGAGATGATTAGAGCCTGTTCAATGGAAGCCGTATCCGCAATGAAACAGGGGAAACCCTGCGATTTGCCGGAACGATTGGCGGCGCGTCCGGAATTTGGCGTTACCCGTGAGGAAATCAATGATTTATTAAATCCGGCGTTGTATACAGGCCGTTGCGCGGAACAGGTGGACGCGTTTCTGGACGCGATCCGGCCACTGCTTGACGGAGCCAATACGGAAGAAGTGAATATTAATTTATAAATATATAAATTATATATTTCTATATTGACAACAATTGACCGGAACGCGGCGGATTTTATGATTTATATAATATTTGATATAATTTTCATGAAATATTCCATGGATTTGCGGGGCTTGCGGAGCGGCGTGAAATCGTGTAAAATAGCCGGGAAGGGGGGACGGTTTATGAACGATGACGCGACGCCGACATATGGCAATGAAAATCATGATAATAATACGGAAGAAGAAACCGTAATCCTTAATGTTCAGGCGGCAAGACAATTGCTGAAACGGGGAAGCGGGGACGCCGCCCTGCTTTATCTGGCGACGCTGGCCCGTTCTGATTCTTCCCAATCCCCCGCGGATGAATTGCGATGGGATCGAGAACGCTTGAACGCGGCGGAACGCGTATTAAAAGATCTTGGACTGACAAACGAACCCATGGAAACGCCTCGTTCGTATACGCAGGCGGAAATTATCGCGCGGCTGGAGGATCAGGGAGGTTTCCGGCAGTTATTGGCGGAAGTGGAACACCGTATGGGCCGCAGACTGGCGACGCCTGATCTGAGTATTTTATTGAATATCTATGAGGCTTCGGGACTGCCGCCGGATGTGATTTATCTTCTGGTCGGCCATTGCATGGAGCGTGTCTCGTCCCGGCAAGGCGCGGGACGGATGCCAACGCTGAAGCAGATCGAAAAAGAAGGATACGCTTGGGCGCGCATGGGCGTGGATACGCAGGCGGCGGCGACGGAATATCTGCTTAGATACGCCTCGCGAAATCAGCGTTATTCGGAATATATGCGGGCGCTTGGTATGGGGGACAGACCGCCCGTGTCATCAGAGGAAAAATATTTGTCGGCGTGGCGGGATTGGGGATTCCCGGCGGAAGCCGTGGCGATTGCCTATGATAAAACGATACTCAA
>CAJOQY010000057.1 GCA_905236835.1 uncultured Oscillibacter sp.
CTTGTAGAAACTTTTCTTGTTTCTGTCGCGGCTGGTGTAGTAGCATACTACATCTGCAAATGGCTTGACAGGCGCTAAGCGCGCGGCGGGCCTCGGTCCGGTCAGCCGTTGATACGCGTATGGCGAATCATAAAATGACAAGAGCCGCCCGGAAGTAGCGCCTTCCGGGCGGCTCGCTTTGGTGAGAACGTGGCCCTTGTAGTACGTTCATTGTTATTATATCACGCCCCGCGCGGAAACGCAACCCCCCCACACAAATTTTTTTCTAACTGACTGGTTGAATCCCCCCGGCGCTATCGCGCCACCCCCCTTTGACAAGGGGGGCATACGGGGGTAACGTATCCCCTGAAAAAGCCCCCCTTGTTAAAGGGGGGAAGCCGACGCTGTCAAGCGGCGGCGGGGGGATTTAATACAAAAAAACTCCCCCCGGATCGAAATCCGGGGGGAAATTTTCACGCTTTGCGCGTTTTATCTTGCGTTGATTTCACGCTTGATTTCGCGCGTGATCAGTCCTCGTGCTTGACGATAAACAGATACGTGATTTCGGCGTCGCGCTCGTCGTAAGCGAGATAGACCCAGTCATCGTTATCGGAGCCGAGGCTGTCGAAAGCGATCCGTTCAATGTCGCTGCCGTCGATCTCGTAGACGCGGACATCGGGGGAGACATACCAAGTATGGGCGCCGCCCTGCGTATTAACATTGCCGTTGGCGTCGACGTGCGTATTGAGTTTGATTTCGTCGCCGCTGGGCGAGTCATAGCCATAGGCTCTCTCAATACGGACATCACTGCTGGAATAGTAGCCGCTGGAGATAATATCGTCATCCGTGTCGGTGTTATTCAGAATGATGCACTTGTCGGCGTCATCGCGTTTGCTGATACGATCCACGACGAAGTCCTGCACCTCATAACCAACAATGCTGGTCTGGCTGGTCGTGCCATTGTTGACATAGCCGTTCTGATAACGGTACGCGTTGCCGACAACCGGAGCGAAGAGCGTGGTAGCCGGATCCGCCTGCACCATGACTTCCGTGACGCGGTTATCAACGATAGCGGCGTAAGTGCGGTAGTAATCGCCGTTGTCATTGTACACGCCGGAGGCGGACGTGGCGGAAATGAAGATCAGGTCTTTGCTGTTGATGGTCGTCTGCGTGTCGTCGGTTACGAATACCAGTTTGACATCGTTGCCGTTGGCGTAGACGAAAGCGTAACGGTTATTAATGGTGGGCAGGTTGCGGTAGCCGGTGTATACGCGGTAGTTGCCGCTGACGAGTACCACGAACACGGTGCTGGAATCCGGGGACAGACCGCCGAGAGCGTCGCCGGTAACGCTGTTGCCGCTGACGTTCAACAGGCCATCAAAGAAGCGGTTGCCTGTGGCGATGCCATTCGGATTGTCAATTGTGGGAATCGTGGTCAGGCGGTAAGTTCCATCGGAACGCTCGGAGTAGCGGGCGACGACGGGGAAATAAGAGTCCTGATTCACTCTATCGGGATCGGCGCTGGCGTTGGGATACTTGGCTCTGTTTTCAGGCCGGATTTCGCCGTCAACGTCAACGGTGCGCTGTGTGCCGTCGGAGAACAGCAGACGGGCGCGGAGGTCGCCGGAGAGGCTGTCTTTATCCGTATTGCGGATCAGGACATATTCGCTGACATTGGAACTGCCCTCACCGTCAACCCAGAGGATATACGGGGAGTTGTTCAGGCGGATAATATACAGCGTGGCTTCGCTGTCGGTCTCGAAATTCTCGCTGCCGAGGCCGGTGATATTGACATCGTCTTTCAAATCGCCCATGAAAGCGACGGCCTTGGCGTAGTTATAATCCGTGGTGGAGCCGCCGGCGCGCAGACGGATGCTGCCGTCCAGCACATAGCGGGTCACAGTGCCGCTGATGGCTTCCAGCGTACCCATATCTTTGATCTCTCCGTCGTCGGAGCAGAAGGTGTACCAGACAATATCATCTTTGCGGAAGTTGTCCGTCTCGTATTTGGTGTAATTGGTAATCCGCTTGCCGTCTTTCACGCTGTAGGGATGCGCGTTGGTCTGACGGGAGGGAGCCAGTTCCAGATCGACGGAGCGATCCGCGCTGGAGGTGGCGTTGCGGATGTTGCTGATTTTGCCGGAGTAGTAAATCATCGTGCTGATGATCATCTGTTCGTCATCGTCGTCAAAATAGACGTAAGTGACTGCGCCGTTGCCAATCTGGGCGTTGAAATAGCCGTCGGCGATTTCGTTGCCGTTGGCGTCTCTGTTGCCGTAGGGGGTCATAATCCGCTCGTTCAGATCCTTGGTATTAGAACGGCTGAGGGTGGTGTCCACCATATCAACGACTACGCCGTTGACAAGCTGGACAGCTCTTCTCGCGGTGCCGTTCAGGCTTTGGCCGTTGCTGAGGAACGTGTAAGAATTATTCAGATTCAGATCGCGATAGACGTTGCTGGGCTTGAAATTGCCGAAATAGACCTTGTCGGGGGCGTCGGCGTATTTGCCGACTTCCTCATTGCGCCAAGTCCAAGTTGTCGTCGGGCGGCCAAACTCGTCCTGACCGTTGGCGTCGGTGAAGCTGGACTCGTCGCGGCGCAGGCGCTGGAAATACTGCTCGGCGAATTGAAGCGTTCTGAGGTTAGATCCGGGGGAAACGCGGTCGTCTTTGATATACTTGCCTTTTTCCTCCGTGGTGGTGCGCTTGATGGCCTTGTTGTTGCCGACGTTGACGGTGACGTTTTCAATCGTCACGTTGGTGGTGCTTTCATATTCCACCAGATCGGCTTTCAGCACATTCAGAATCAGCTGGGTAGCGACGCCGCGCGTCATACCGGCGGAGCTGATCTGTCCGTCCACGCCGTCAAGAATTTCGGCGTCATTGGCGACTTTGGCGACATTGACGGTCCAAGAGCCGCTTCCGAAGCCCTCCACGTCGCTGCGATAGCCGAGCGCGCCGAGGAGCATTTTCAGGAACGCGTATCCGCTCAGGCGGGCGCGGGGCTGGAATGTACCGTCGGAATAACCGCCGACAATGCCCTCGTCGCGAACGTAAGTGACATAACCGGCGAACTCGTCATTGGCGGGAACATCCGGGAAGGGGCTGACGTTTCTGGGAAGCGTCTCGGCTGTGGTGGGTGTGAGGCGCAGGCCGGCGATGATTTTCGCGGCGGCTCCGCGGCTGAGGTACTCGTTGGGTCCGAACTGTCCGTTGCCATAGCCGCCCATAATGCCGATGGCGGTAATGACATCGACGGCTTCTTTGAATTCGCTGTCATTGGGAACGTCATTGAAGTCCGTCGCGCCCGCGCTGCCCGCGGCGAAGGTAAACATCGTGAAAACCATCGCCAGAGCCAGCGCCATGGAAAGGAACTTCTTCATGGATGAATCCTCCTTGATTTTAATTTACCGCCGCGTTCAGAGGGCCTGTCCGGCTCTCGCGGTACGCTTATTGCGCTTCCGCCCGTATCCGGCCCGCTGTCCGTTTTGGCATTTGAGAGAAGTTCTGTAAACACGCAGGGTCTCCCGCTTCCGTCCCCTTGCGGCGCAAGGCGTCTCAAGCCAGCCGCACGGTGAGGGAGTATCCCTCCCGCGTCTTACTGATAGCAATCATAACAAATTCCGCGCGCCTTTGCAAGGGGTTTCTTGACGATGTAATAGAACTGTAACATTGCGCGGAAATCCTGTAATTTTTGTCAAATTCCATGATTTTATACACAAAATGTTCACAAAAACGTCAAAAATGCCCGAAAAACGGGGTGTAAAAATTTTCCGGAAAATTTTTTTCGTGAAAAACCGCGAAAAATCCCCCCTCTTGACAAGGGGGGAACCGTTTATTTTTCCAGCGCTTTCATGGATTCTTCTAATCTCGCGATCAATTCCCGATATTTGGCGGCTTTTTCGCGTTCCATATTAATCACGTTTTCCGGCGCCTTTGAGATAAATTTCTGATTGGACAATTTATTTTCCGTCAGGCGCAGACCGTTTTCGGCTTTTTGCAATTCTTTTTCGATTCTGGCGCGCTCGGATTTCAAATCCACCAGTTCGCTCAGCGGCATATACGCCGCCGCCGTCCGCGTAACCACGGATACCAGCCCGGACAAATCCTCCGGCGCTTGGGATATAAATTTAATTTCGCTTGCCCACGCCAGACGCTTCATAAATCCAAGTCCGGCCTGATAAATCTCCGGCGACGCCGTGACAAGGGAAATCTCGGCTTTCCGCGACGGCGGGACATTCATTTCCGCGCGGCGCGCCCGGATCGCCCGTATTGTCTCCATCACGGCTTCCATGGCGTTCGCGTCCTCCGGGAAATTGAATATTTCCCGATATTCCGGCCACGCGCTTGTGATTAAATATTTATTTTCATTTTCATCCGAACGCGGGCAGCTTTGATAAATCTCCTCCGTGATAAACGGCATAAACGGGTGTAATAATTTTAAAATCTCAATTAAAACATAGCACAGCACGTTCCGCGCCGTGAATCCCGATTCATTATTTATATTATTATTATTTCCATCCGAATTTTGATTCAACCGCGTTTTCGTCAGTTCAATATACCAATCGCAATAGCTGTCCCAGATAAAATCATAAATTTTCGCCGACGCCACGCCGATTTCATAATTTTCAAGATTTTCCGTCACTTCGCGGATTAAATCATTTAATTTACTTAAAATCCACTTGTCCTCGCGTTCCAGCTTGCCGACATCCGGAATTTGATCATATTTTTTATTCTCGCCCGGATGATTTTCCAGATTCATCAGGACAAAGCGGCTCGCGTTCCAGATTTTATTGGCGAAATTGCGCATCGCCTCGCATTTCTCGACATAAAATCTGCAATCGTTTCCGGGGCTGTTGCCCGTGATTAAATTAAATCTCAACGCGTCCGCGCCGTACTGATCCGCCATTTCCAGCGGATCAATCCCGTTGCCGAGCGATTTTGACATTTTGCGGCCTTTGTCATCCCGGACCAATCCATGAATCAACACTTTATAAAACGGAATTTTATTGATTTTCTCCCCGTTTAATTTTCTATAATTTCGCATATGCTCACAGCCGGAGAAAATCATGCGGGATACCCAGAAAAATATAATATCATATCCCGTCACTAATACGCTTGTGGGATAAAAATAATCCAATTCCGGCGTCTGATCCGGCCATCCCAGCGTACTGAACGGCCACAGCGCCGACGAAAACCAAGTGTCTAATACATCCTCTTCACGCGTTAATTTTTTGCTCCCGCATTTTTCGCATTCCGTCGGGTCCGCGCGCTTTACATTAATATGCCCGCATTCGTCGCAATACCACGCCGGAATCTGATGTCCCCACCATAATTGGCGCGAAATGCACCAGTCATGCACATTTTCCATCCAATTAATATAAATCTTAGAAAATCTGTCCGGGACAAATTTCACTTCGCCGTCACGGACGACGCGTAAAGCCTCTACCGCCAGCGGCGCCATTTTCACAAACCATTGCGCCGACACCAGCGGTTCCACGTCGTTATGGCATCTATAACACGTCCCGACATTATGATGATAATCCTCCGTCTTGACCAGATAGCCTTGTTCTTCCAAGTCTTTTACGATTTTTTTCCGGCATTCATATCGATCCATGCCGTTATAAATTCCGCCGTTTTCATTAATTTTCCCATCATCGTCAATACAGCGGATCATGTCTAAATTATGCCGCTGTCCGACTTCAAAGTCATTCGGATCATGCGCGGGCGTCATTTTGACCGCGCCCGTACCAAATCCAAGTTCCACATATTCATCCGCCACAATGGGAATTTCCCGGTTCATAATCGGCAAAATACAGGTCTTGCCGACAAGATTTTGAAATCTCTCGTCCTCCGGATTCACCGCCACGCCGGTATCCCCCATCATGGTTTCCGGACGCGTCGTCGCCACCGTCAAATCTCCCGATCCGTCCGCCAGCGGATATTTGATATACCACAAATGCCCGGGTTTATCCACATATTCCACTTCGGCGTCAGATAACGCCGTTAAACAATGCGGACACCAGTTAATAACCCGGCTGCCTTTATAAATCAAGCCTTTTTCATATAAATTACAAAACGCCTCCCGCACCGCTCTGGACAATCCCTCATCCATGGTAAAGCGCGAACGGGACCAGTCGCACGACGCGCCTAATTTTTTCTGTTGCGCGACGATTCTGCCGCCGTATTTTTCCTTCCACTGCCAGACGCGCCGCAAAAATTTTTCTCGTCCGAGATCATATCTTGTTTTGCCCTCGTTGACGCGCAAATCCTCTTCCACTTTGATCTGCGTGGCGATTCCGGCGTGATCCGTACCGGGGGCCCACAACGCCGAATAACCCTGCATCCGTTTGAATCTAATCAAAATATCCTGTAACGTCACATCCAGCGCGTGTCCCATATGCAATTGGCCCGTGACGTTCGGCGGCGGCATGGAAATCGTAAACGGCTTTTTTTCCGGGTCCGGATCGGCTTTGAAACATCCGGCCTGTTCCCACATTTCATATATTTTATTCTCCGTCTTTTGCGGATCATAAGTTTTCGGCAATTCCTGACCGGTCATATCATTCTCACCCCGTTTTATTATTTCATATATTCATATATTTCATATCATTTAATATATATCGCTTTCAATCCGGCTTTCTTTTCGATAAATTCCCGGAAATCATCCGGCGCGCCTTGTTGAAATCCCGATTTATCCATGATTTGCCCGTGATTTTTATCCAGTATAAATATAAAATAATCCCGCGTCTCGCAAAACCATTGAATCGTATGATACTCCCATTCGCCCGTGACGCCCGGTGTAATAATAATATATTTATCATCCTGAAAAATCTGTTTCGCCGTCGCGCCCGCCTGATACGTCCGCGCTTTTCCAATCCACGCGTTGAAATCATCCTGCCATATCATGCAGGCCAATATAAAAATCCCGGCGATTAAAATTATAATATTATCAAAATCAAATCCCAAATCATCAAATATCAAATATAACGCCGTAACGAAAACCGCCATGACAAGCGCTACGGAACCGATGATTTTTGAAATTATATCCCACCGTTTCCGGACGGTTTTCCGCACCGCCCGCGCCAAGGCTTTCATCGCCTTGCGATCATACGCCGTTTCAATCTCATACATATTATATATAAATTTCTCCTCCGC
>CAJOQY010000058.1 GCA_905236835.1 uncultured Oscillibacter sp.
GCGGGAGAATATCAATTTTAATTATTTTTTTAATTATCTTGAATTATCTTGACAAAACACATGGTTTTTGATAAATTTGACGCGCGAAATTGATCGGCGGGAGGCGGATATATGGCGGTATTGGAAGTGCGCGATTTGGAAAAACATTTCGGCTCCACGCGCGTTTTGAAACAAATCAGTTTTTCTCTGGAAGAAGGACAGGCGTTGTCCGTGATCGGATCATCCGGGAGCGGCAAAACGACGCTGTTACGCTGTCTGAATTTTCTGGAACGTCCGGACGGCGGCAAAATCCTCGTCCGCGGGGAGACGCTGTTCGACGCGGCGGATCCGGCGACATGGAATGAAAACTCCGTGCGCGAAAAAAGATTACATTTCGGCTTGGTATTCCAGAATTTTAATCTTTTCCCGCAGTATACGGCGTTGCAAAATGTGATCCTCGCCCCGGAATTATTGTCCAAAGACCGGAAACGCGGCGAAACATCCGGGAACGCGCGGGCGTCCGGCGGAAACGCGGGCGGGAAAACGGATCGCGCGGCGCTGGAACAAAAAGGCATGGAATTACTTGAACAAATGGGACTGGCGGACCGCGCCGGACATTATCCGCACCAGTTATCGGGCGGACAGCAGCAGCGCGTGGCCATCGCGCGGGCGTTGGCGTTATCGCCGGATATATTATGCTTTGACGAGCCGACATCGGCGTTAGACCCGGAATTGACCGGGGAAGTCCTGCGCGTGATCCGGGAATTGGCCGACCGCCGAACTACCATGATGATTGTCACGCATGAAATGGCGTTCGCCCGTGACGTGGCGGATCAGATTATATTTATGGACGGCGGCGTTATCGTTGAGCAAGGCGATCCCAAACAGGTCATCGACAACCCGAAACAGGAACGCACGCGGCGTTTTCTGGCGCATTACGCGCGGAATTAATACGGACGAAGGAGATATATTTTATATGCGATTGCAATTAAATCACGACGTGATGAAAACGGAACTGTCCGGGATACGGGGATTTACTTATCTGGTTCGGGATACGCCGGGCGCGTGCGCCTTGACAATCGGGGAGCCGGATTTGAACACGCCGGAGGAAATCAAAGCCGCCGCCAAAGCCGCCTTGGACGCCAATGACACGCATTATCCCCCCGGCAACGGTTACGCGTATTTGTTACAGGCCGTGTCTGACTTTGAGGCGCGGGAACACGGATTGCGTTATTCGCCGGATGAAATTATTATCACGGACGGCGCGACGGAGGCTTTATACGCGAGTTTGCGGACAATCTGCAATCCCGGCGACGAGGTGATTATTCCCACACCGGCGTTTTTATTATACGAAGCGATTGTCCAGTTATGCGGCGCGAAAGCCGTTTTAATGCCGACGGAAGAGAATCAATATCAAATCAGCGCGGAACAGCTGGAAAACGCGATCACGGACAAAACAAAAGCGATTATATTGACTTCTCCCAATAATCCGACGGGCTGTATTTACACGAAACGGACGCTTGACGAGATTCATGAGGTCTTAAAAGACAAGCCGATTTTCGCCGTCTGCGATGACGTATATAGAACGCTGGTCTATGACGGGGAATATCACAGTTTCGGGGAATATCAGGATATGCGCGACAGATTGATTATCGTCAACAGCTTTTCCAAGCCGTATGCCATGACGGGATGGCGCGTGGGCTGGGTGATGGCGGACGCGCCGATCCGGGACCGGATTCAAATTATACACCAGTATTGCGTAACGTCCGTGCCGTCGTTTGTCCAGCCGGCGTGCGTGGCGGCGCTGAAAAGCGACGTAAGCCCGACCGTTGAGATTTTCCGGAAACGCCGCGATTATGTATATCAGCGTTTAATCGACATGGGACTGGAAGTCCAAAAGCCCGAAGGCGCGTTTTATATGTTTATTAAAATCAAAAAATACGGCATGGATTCCCTGACATTCTGTACAAAAATGTTAAAAGAAGGGCTTGTCGGCGTGATTCCGGGCGTCTATTTCGGCGCGGATGATTATATGAGATTATCTTACTGCTATTCCGATCAGGATTTGAAAGAGGGCCTTGACCGGATAGAACGCTTTATCACGGGATTGAACGCGTAATAAAATATGATCTCATAAGCGAAAAATTTAACTCCCCCGTCTGTGATTGATAACGGACGGGGGAGATTTTAATAAATTTCATAAATTTTATAAATTTGACAAAACGCTTGCAATTTTGATTGTATTGGATTATAATGCCAATCACGGAGACATGAACGCGGCGGGCCGCAAGATGCCCACAACATCTTACGGCCCCATGTCGAGTGTCGAAGCGCCCAACACGGCAATCGCGCCACGGAATTATTATATCCTTTTTGCGGCTTTCTATCAACGGAAAGCGGCGGTTTTTGTGCGGATTACAGGGGGTTATTATAATTTCCGTTGGTTTTCCGCTGATTTTCGCGGCGGCGTTGGGTCTGACATCCGGCGCCGCCGTTTTGTCCCCGGCTGAAAATCGTGATAGGCGGCTTATCATGGAGGTGTAAATTTATGCCGGAGGAAAAAGATTATCACGCCCTGTATATATCGTTATTCGGGGCCACGGAGGACGCGCTGGAACTGCTGGATCAGAACCGCGTTCAGGACGCGCGGGACAGGCTGATTCAGGCCCAGCGTGACGCGGAAGAAAAAGTAATATCAGATTAAGCGAAAATCCCCCGCCGCGGTTCATAATCAAGCGGCGGGGAGTTTTTGTCACGGGCCGGGATTCGGTCCGCCGCCCGAAGAGTAAAACCATGACCGCCGGGGCGGTTTGTGTCCGGGTCCGCCGTCCGGGCCGTGATGATGGTGAAACGGCTTGTCGACAAGAATAATATCATCCCCGATCCGCTGGATACACTCCCACGGGATCATATATTCTTCCCCGCGCCCGAACAGGCCGAAAAAGCGCGGAGGGCCAAATACGATAATGGCGGCGACCTGTCCTTCCGGGATTCTCACTTCCAAATCCCCCACACAGCCCAGCCGACAGCCGTCGTGAATGTTAATCACTTCTTTGCGGCGCAGATCACGCATGAGACATTGCATAAATATCCCTCCCGCCGTGATTTTATGCGGCGGCGGGAATGTCCCATGCGGATTATTTTTTTATATTATTTTACGCGGATCAGGAAATGGAAGCGAGATATTCGCCGCTGTTCATGACGCTTGTGTGGATCGGCGTGAAAGTTTCCGCGAGTTTTTGAATTTCGGATTCCAGTTCCGGGGTCTGTCCGGCGATACAGTCATAAAGATAAATGATTTCATAGCCCATGTCAATGGCGTCCATCATAGTGGCGAGAATACAGCATTCCGCCGCGACGCCGGTTAAAACAACCGCCGTTTTGCCGTTCAGCGCGGAAAGAACCTGTTTTGACTTCATCGCGGAATATGTGGATTTCTCAATCACGGAAGTTTTCGCGGCGTATGGGATCAAATCCGCCGGGATTTCGTTCAAAAACGCGTCTTGATTGACAGCCTGATACGTCTGATTATATTGCCGCCAGCGTCCGGACGGATTGGCGGGCGCGATATATTTCGTCATGATAAAATCCGGCGCGTTGGGCGCGTCCAAAATTTTCATCGTGTTTTTCATCGCCTCCGGCATGGACGGACAGGACCAGTCATATCCCGGCAGATAGACGTTTTGAAAATCCACGACAATCAGCGTATCTTTTGACGCGTCCCGCCGCGCGCCGCCGCGCGCTGTGTGTTCCATCATGATAGAATCCCCTTTTATTTTATATTATTATATTATTATATTATATTTTGCGCCTGTTTTGGAGTTAATATCCGGCGATTTCAAACGACGCCTCTTGGATCAGCGGCAAATCGTCCTGAATTTCCATGTGTTCAATCCGGATATAACGCTGCCCGCGCAGTTGGATCAGAAATTTCCGGATTTGGGATATATCGCCCTGTATTTCCATTTCAACGCGCCCGTCCCAGAGATTTTTCACCCATCCGGTCAGATACAGGCTCCGGGCCATGAACGCCGCCCGGTATCGAAATCCCACGCCCTGCACCCGTCCGGAAAAATAAATATGCCATCTGACTTTCATCGTCCGCCCGCCTCCAGATTGATATATAATTTAATAATATATCATATTTTCCCATAAGAGGGAAGAAGTTTTGACGCGCGCGGATCAAACGCGGAAGAGTTTACAAAAAATTTACATAAAAACGCGTGAATATCTTGCGAAACGAAGAAAAAAGTGTATAGTAATCACGTTCGCGCGAAACGTATCCGCGCGGATAAAGGAATGATTGGAGGAAGTATTGAGGACGGCGAATATTCCTCGACGTACACGAAACTGACCGCGGAAGAACTGGCGGATTATATTGAAAACGGATCCGCCGACGCGGAATGATTTTGCCCGCGCGGTAAAACGCCGGAATCCAAAACAGGGCTGTCTCACAATCGCGTGGGACAGCCTTGATATTATTTTACTGTCATTCGCCGGAACAATCCCGCGCCGCGCGAAAAAAGACGGATATGATATGTTCAAAACGCTTGCAATCAGGCGGAAAATATATTATGATATATCATACGGGAGTTTATGACAGATGTTTTTTATAATATTATATTTTTTTAAGGAGCGTGAATGAGTATGCCTACCATTACAGCCGGTGAGTTCCGTAACGGCGTCACGTTTGAGATGGACGGGAAAGTTATGCAGGTGGTGGAGTTCCAGCACGTCAAACCGGGCAAAGGCGCGGCGTTTGTCCGCACAAAAATGCGCAACGTGATTACCGGCGGCGTCACGGAGACTTCGTTCAACCCGACGGCGAAATTTGAACAGGCGTCCATCGAACGCAAAGACGCGGAGTACAGCTATAACGACGGCGATTTATATTATTTCATGGATCCGGAGACGTATGATATGACGCCGTTAAATCGCGACGTGCTGGGCGACGGCTTCAAATTCGTGACGGAAAACACAATGTGCAAATTATTAAGCTATAAAGGCAGCGTATTCGGCGTGGAAGTGCCTAATTTCATGAATTTAACCGTCACGGAGACGGAACCGGGCGTCAAGGGCGACACGGCCACGAACGTGACGAAAGCCGCGACGCTGGAAACCGGCGCGCAAATCAAAGTGCCGCTGTTTATCAACGAGGGCGAGAAAATTCAGGTCGATACGCGTACCGGCGAATATCTGGGGCGCGTGAAAGAATAAAAACGCTCAAATCTTGATAAAATATTATAATAATATAAATATAATATTAATAAAATTATAATAAAATATAATATAATCAATCGGGGGGTCCGGCATGGGCATTACGGAGAGAGCGGCTTATTTAAAAGGTCTGGCCGAGGGTTTGAAATTAAATCAGGAGTCGAACGAGGGGAAAATACTCTCCGCCGCGCTGGATTTATTGGAAGACATGGCGTTGGAAATCAAAAGCCTGCGCGCGGATCAGGAGGATATTTCAGATCGTCTGGATTCCGTCAGCGACGATTTGGAGGACGTGGAGGAGATCTTATTCGGCAACGAGGCCGGATACGGCGGCGATGAGGACGCGGAAACGCGTTATTCGATCCGCTGTCCGGAATGCGGCGGGAAAGTGATATTCGACGAGGACGCGTTGGAATCGGGCGAGATTATCTGCCCGGAGTGCGGCCAAACGCTGACGTTTGATCTGTCCGGACAGGATGACGAGGAAAATTAATCCATCAGCCGCGCGCCGGATAAAAATTCGCTCAAATTCGACGATATTCCCCGTATGGCTCTGGTAAAATAAAAAAATAAAAATCAATGCTCGCTGGGGGTGTATGATGCTTGCGGAAGTGACGGCGCATCGCCGCTTTTTGCACCAGATTCCGGAACTGGATGTGAATTTATCTCAAACGCTGATTCTAATTACGGGCGTCCTGCGCGGCTGTCGGTGCGAGTATTTCTCTCCGACGGATGGTTGCGTCTGCGTCTGGTTCGATTTCGGCAGGCCGGAGACTGTGGCGTTCCGGGCGGATATGGACGCCCTGCCCGTACAGGAAGCCACCGGCGCGGCGTATTCGTCCCGTCATCCCGGCGCGGCGCACGCCGACGGACATGACGGACACGCCGCGATGGCGTTGTCTCTGGCGCAATGGATCTCCGGCGTTTCCGACAGAACCGTCAAAAAAATCGACGACAATTCCGAAACCGTTTTATGGCGGGCGCGGGAAGAAAATTTCCCCCGGAATATATTAATTATCTTCCAGCCTTCGCGGGCCGCCGGAGGCGCGGATGTTCTCTGCCGAACCGGGATTTTGCGGCGTTATCATGTCAGCCGGGTGTTCGCGCTGAAATTATGGCCGGGCGCGCCGGAAGGCGTGATCGCGTCCCGTCCCGGCGCGCTGATGGCGCGTTCCAATGAAATTAATATTCAAATCAGCGGGGAAAGCGTACATTTCGCGCGCGCGGACGAGGGCCGGGACGCGCTTCTCGCGGGCGTGGAATTTCTGCGCCGCGCCCGGGAGATGGCCGACGCCGCGCCGCCGCCGTGTATCCTGCGTTTCGGCGTGATGAACTCCGGCGACAGCCGCGACATGGTCAGTGGCCAAACGGAATTGAAAGGCGTTTTGAGAACCTATCGCGACGAGACGTATCAATACTGCCGGGAATCGCTGATCCGGATCAGCGGCGAAATTTCGCGGGAAACCGGCTGCCCGGTCAGCGTCGGCCTTTCGGACGGCTGGGACGCGGTCTGGAATCCGGAAGATTTCTATTGTCATATATCAAATTATCTATCTAAGCGTTTTCATCACGCGCAAATTATACGCGAATTGGACAACCCCGTATTGGCCTCGGAAGATTTCGCGTTTTATCAGCAAAGAGCGCCCGGAATTTTATTCTTTCTCGGCCTCGGCGACGCGCCGGAATTATATTCCCCCGCGTTTGATTTCCATGACGAAATCATTCTTCCCGCCGGTCTGGAATTTTTAAAACAGCTTGCGTTATGCGAATAAAAAAAAGCCCCCCTTTGACAGGGGGGTTATTATTTTATAAATTATTTTATAA
>CAJOQY010000059.1 GCA_905236835.1 uncultured Oscillibacter sp.
TTATAATTATATTTTTATCATGAAAAACAAATACGCGTTGCTGATCTGCGCGCTGGTTTTATTATGCGCGTTATTATCCGGATGCGGGAATCAGAACGCGGCGGCGTTGGCTATGCCCAATCCGGCGGATAATCCGGAAAATTTGGCGGAGGTTTCCAATCCGGGGGAAAGCCGGGATGAATCGAATATCCCGGAATCCCCGGCGGAAACGCCGTCGCCTATCAACACGCCGACGCCCAGTCCAAGCCCGACGCCCACGCCCGATCCGGTTCTTGAAATATTATCTAATATGACGCTGGCGGAAAAAGTCGGACAGCTTTTTATCATCCGTCCGGAGCAGATCAATCCGTATGAGAGCGCGCGTCTGAAAACCGCCCGTTCCGTCATGGACAGCGCGAATCATCAAGACGGCAGTACGGAATTGACAAGCGCCATGCGCGGTATGCTGGACCGTTACCCGGCGGGAGGATTTATTTTATTCGCGAAAAATGTGAATTCCCCCGAACAGGTGATTAATTTTAATCATGATTTATATAACGCCTGTAAAATCCCGCCGTTTCTGGCGATTGACGAA
Source organism: uncultured Oscillibacter sp. (assembly GCA_905236835.1). Classification (GTDB taxonomy): domain Bacteria; phylum Bacillota; class Clostridia; order Oscillospirales; family Oscillospiraceae; genus Oscillibacter. The sequence continues at coordinate 575 of CAJOQY010000059.1, forward strand.
GAGGGCGGACGCGTGGCGAGAATCGCCAATCACGCCGCGTTCGACGTGAAAAAATATAAAAGTATGTACGCGATAGGCGCGACGGGCGATCCGGCGAACGCGTATCAGGCGGGAGACGCCATCGGCGAATATTTAAGCCAATATGGATTTAACGTCGATTTCGCGCCTGACGCGGATTTGACGACGGATCCGAATTCCAACAGCTCCGGCATTGGGGATCGTTCTTTCGGCGGCGATCCGGAACTGGTCTCCCAAATGGTCAGTAATTTTATATCCGGACTGCACAATCACGGCGTATTATCCACGCTGAAACATTTTCCGGGGCATGGAGACACAACCAGCGATACGCATAACGGATATGTCGCCGTGCGGAAATCATGGGATGAATTATTAAGCCGCGAGTTGTTGCCGTTTATTAATAATTTTAATCAAACGGATTTTATCATGGTAGCCCATATTACAGCCGTCAACGCGGTTTCGGACGGTATGCCCGCCACGCTGTCATGGGAATTATTGACCGGTAAATTAAGAAACGAATTGGGCTATCATGGCCTGTTAATCACGGACGCTCTGGAAATGGGCGCGATTACGGAATCTTACACGCCCGCCGAGGCCGCCGTGATGGCTCTGGAAGCCGGAAATGATATAATTTTAATCCCGCAGGATTATCCGGCGGCGTTTGAGGGCGTATTGGCCGCCGTATGGACGGGCAGAATCCCGGAATCGCGGATTGACGCAAGCGTCCGGCGCGTTCTCACGGCGAAATTAAACTTGCAAAGCGCGGAATAAATTATAATTTTATATAATTTTATATAATTTTAATAATATTTATTATAATAATATTATTATTTACAGGAGGAATCATTATGGCTGCGTTTACAGCGGCGGATGTCAAAAATCTGCGTGAAATGACCGGCGTCGGCATGATGGACTGCAAAAAGGCCCTGACGGCGTCCGACGGCGATATGGATAAAGCGGTGGAGTGGTTACGCGAAAAGGGCATGGCCGCCGCCGCGAAAAAGGCGGGACGCATCGCCGCCGAGGGTATGGCTTACGCGTCCGTGATTGACGGCGTGGGCGTCGTGACGGAAGTCAACGCCGAGACGGATTTCGTCGGCAAGAATGAAAAATTCGTGGATTTCGTCAAAGGCGTCGCGGCGGTTATCGCGAAAGAAAACCCGGCGGATTTGGACGCGTTGATGGCTTGCAAATACAGCGCGGACAGCGACCAGACGGTTTTAGAGCGTCAACAAGAGATGGTTCAGGTAATCGGCGAGAATATCAAAGTCCGGCGTTTTGAGCGTTTCGAGGGCGGTATTTCGGTTTCTTATGTCCACGCGGGCGGCAAAATCGGCGTGTTGGTGAATCTGGAAAGCGATTTGCCGTCTGACAAAATCGAACAGGCGGGCAAAGATGTCGCTATGCAGATCGCGGCGTTAAATCCGCGCTTCTGGGATAAATCGCAGGTTTCTGAAGAAGTATTGGCTGAAGAAAAGAAAATCATGCTCGCGCAGATGGACAACGATCCCAAGATGGCGAACAAGCCCGCGCAGGTCAAAGAAAAAATCGTCGGCGGCAAGATGAATAAATTCTACGCCGAGAATTGCTTATTACAGCAGGAATTCGTCCGTAAAGACGTATTTGACGGGACTGTGGAAGATTATCTGGCGTCCGCGGCGAAAGCGCAAGGCGGCAAGATTGAATTTAAAAAGGCCGTCCGGTTTGAGAAAGGCGAGGGAATCGAGAAAAAACAGGAAAATTTCGCCGCTGAAATCGCGTCTCTGGTAAAGGGCAATTAAAAA
>CAJOQY010000060.1 GCA_905236835.1 uncultured Oscillibacter sp.
GCGGCTTGCCTTCGGGACGCTTTCAATTTCTATCTTCTGTTCCGTCGCCGCCGAATGCGTCAATTCATAATTTTCCCATAATTTATCCAAAATCTGCTTTTTCTCCAACGCCGCCGCGTTTAATTTCTGTTCCAGACGCGCCGCCAGTCTTTCAAGATTTAATAAATTTTCATTCATTTCCTGACTTTCTTTGTTTTTCGCCGTCCGATCCGCCTCAATCGCCAATTTTTCATGAATTAATATATCCAATTTCCGCTGATACTCTTTTTCCTGTTCTTTCAATCTCGCCATCTCCGCCTGACGCGTTTGAATCTTCTCTTCCGCCTGTTTAATATTTTCTTGATATAATAATAACATATTTTCTCTCTGTTCGCGTCCGCCGGATAATTCCAGCGATAATTTACGCAAATCCCCGGCGCGGTGAATCGCGGCTTCCCGTTCAGCGTTCAATGCCGCTAATGTTTCGCGTTCCGACGCGATCCATTCCGATATATGATTTAATTCCGTCTGTAATTCCGTCCGCCCGGACAGAACCTCCTCCGCCTGAAATTTACAAGACTCCGCCTCGGATTCTAATTTATCTATTTTTTCCAGATATTCCGACAATTTATGTTCATTTTCCGCTTCGCGCTGATATAAATTTTCCAGTTCGCCGGAAAGATTCTTCATATTTTCGCGTAACGAAGGCAATATTTGTTCATAATGCTTTCGCGTCTCTTCCATGCGCAACGCCTGATTTTCCAACTGCCGCCGCGCTTCCGTCTCCGTATCCAGCGCGTAACGCGCCGCCGCCAAATCCCGCGCCGCCTGTTCTTCCGCGCTTCCCGCCTCGTCAAGATTTTTACGCAAAATCACGGCCTGTTCCCGCAGTTTGTCCAGTTCCGCCTTGCGGCTTAAAACGCCGGTCCCGCGCGATACCGCGCCGCCCGTGATCGATCCGCCGCGATTCATAATCTGCCCGTCCAGCGTGACGATTTTAAACGCGCTGTGATATTTCCGCGCCATCGCGATTCCCTGATCCAGATTTTCTATCACAACCGTCCGGCCCAATAAATTATAAAATATATTTTTATATTTCTCGTCAAATTTTATCAGCCGTGACGCCAGACCGACAAATCCCGGTTCACGTTCCGGACCGCGTTCCCGCAGTTCATCGCCGCGAATGGCCGTCAAGGGCAAAAACGTCGCGCGTCCGGCGTCCTGACGCTTTAAATATTCTATCGCGTCGCGGGCGTCCTCCTCCCGGTCCGTGACAATATTCTGCAGCGCCGCGCCCAGCGCGATTTCAATCGCCAGCGCGTATTTAGCCTCCGTTTTCATTAGACCGGCCACAGGCCCATGAATGCCGGACAATCTGTCCCCCGCCCGCATGACCGCCCGGACCGCGCGGGAAAAGCCCTCATAATCGCGCTCCATGTCAGATAATAATTTAATTCTATTCTCCGCCGCCGCCGTATCCATGGCGAGTTTTACGCGCGTATCCGTCGCCGCCGCCGCTTTTTTCTCCCGATCCGCGATTTTCATCTGATGTCCCGCGATTTTATTCGCCGCGCTTTTGATCGCGTCCCGTGTGGACAGCAGGGCCGTTTGATTTTCGTCCGATTCCTGTTCCGTCCTGTCAAGCTGATCGGCGATTTTATCCCGTTCGGACAGAACAATCTCACGGCGTCCGGCGATTTGTTCGTTATCCGCCGTGACGACCGCCGCTTTCGCCTGATAATTCGCGCTTTCAGATAATAATTCCGCTTCTTTTTTTCTCAGCGCGTCCAATTCTTCCTGTCGTCCCCCGGCGCGCCGGGAAATCTCCAGCGATTGATCCGATAAATCTTTTAAACGCGCGCTTTTCTCCTGAATCTCGCCGGATAATATCTCCGCTTTTTCTTCCTGTTCATCGGCGTTTTTCGATAAATTCCCGGCGCGGCCCATATTTTCTTTTAATTCTTCCTCCGCGCGCGCGATATTCTCTTTCTGATGTTCGATTTCGCTTTCCAGTACCGCGACGGCTGACGCCTCATCCCGATAAAAACTCTCCGCCGACGCGCTTTCCGTCCGTATTTTTTCGGCTTCTATATCTTTTTCGTGAATCGCCTCGCTGTATTTTTCGCTCTGCGCGTATAAATCATCCAGCGCGGCGCGGGCTTCTTCCCGTTCCTGTTCCGCCGATTGAAAATCTGATTCAATTTTTTCGCTCCCGGCTTTTAACGCGTCCAACTGCGACAGCCAGACGGAAATTTCCAGCAATCGCAGTTCATCCCGGAAGATTAAATATTTTTTCGCCGTCTCCGCCTGCGTTTTTAAAGACTCCACGCGCGGCTCCAGTTCCGTGATTTTATCATTCACGCGCAGTAAATTTTCCCCGGTACGCTCCAATTTGCGTTCCGTTTCCTCTTTTCTGTGCCTGAATTTCGAGATTCCCGCGGCTTCTTCAAATATTTCCCGCCGTTCCCCGCCTTTGACGGATAAAATCTCATCAATTTTGCCCTGTCCGATAATTGAATAGCCTTCCCGGCCAAGTCCGGTATCCATGAATAATTCCGTCACGTCTTTTAAGCGCACGGATTGTTTATTAATATAATATTCCGACTCGCCGCTTCGATAATAACGCCGTGTAACGGCCACTTCGCTTTCGTCCATCGACGGGAAAATACGCGCCGTATTATCCAAAATCAGCGTCACTTGCGCGAATCCGACTTGACGGCGTTTCTGCGTGCCGCCGAAAATCACGTCCTCCATTTTCGCGCCCCGGAGACCCTTCGCGCTCTGCTCGCCCATGACCCATCGGATCGCGTCCGAAAGATTAGACTTGCCGGATCCGTTCGGTCCGACAATCGCCGTCAGGTCCTCGCCGAAATTTAAAACCGTCTTATCCGGAAAAGATTTAAATCCCTGTATTTCCAACGCTTTCAAATACACGATTTCATTTCACCTCAATGCCGGATTCATGCCTGTTCCGGATATTCAATCAAAATTCGCGGGAAACTATCATAGTTTACCAGAGACGGAGCGCGATTGCAAGAATAATTCCGCGAAATTTCCGGAAATCATGCCGATCCGCCAAAAATCCGCGCCCTGTCCCGCCGCTTTTTGATCCGGATTCCTTTTTCCGACCGGCTTTGCGGGAATATGATATTATAATACCCGTGAATTTCCGTGTTTACGGGAGGGGAACGCCGCTTGAATATCAATCAGATTCATTTTATTTACATAGACGAAATTTTTGCCCGTGACGCCGTAATGGATTTATATTTAATTCTCATGACGGCGCGTCTGGCGGGACTGGCGTCTTGGCGCGCGTCTTATCTCATCGCGGCTCTGACCGGCGGATTATACGCCGCGCTGTCATATCTGCCGGAATGGGGGTTTCTCACGTCCGCGCCGGTACAGTGCGCCGCCGGAATCGGGCTGGCGCTTCTCGCGTTCGGGCGGGAAGAAAATCTGATCCGGCTGACGATTTTATTTTTCGCCGTCTCGTCCGGTTTCGCCGGATTTGTACTGGCTTTGCGCTTATGCGCGGCGCGGCGTCCGGATATTTTTCACGGCGTTTTGTATCATGATTATTTTTTATGCCTTGCCGCCGCCGCGTGCGTTTATATTTTTAGTTATATTATATCCGCGTTTGGATTCCGCGCGGCGGCGGGATTGCGCGTTTCCGGCGGGCTGGCGCGCGTCCGGATTTCGATTTTAGGCCGCGCGTCCGAGTGCGTGGCGTTATTGGACAGCGGCAACACCCTGCGCGACGGCGGACAACCGGTTTTAATTATTTCACCTGAGATTTTAAATCTATTATTTCCGCCGGAATTGCTGGGGATTTTCACGCCGGAACGGTTAAAATCGCCGCCCGATCTGGCGGAGCCGGTCATGCGCGTCTGTCCGGAACTGCGGCCCCGGCTGATTCCGTATCACGCTGTCGGCGTGTCGGCGGGATTATTATTGACCGTTTCCAGCGACTGGATCGAAACAGGCGGCGCGCGTTATCTTCGCCCGCGCGTGGCCTTGTCTCCCACGCGTCTGGGCGGCGATTATCAGGCGTTGTGGGGCGGGGGATTCTGAGTTTCCCGCGAAAATTCCCGTAAAAACCGAAAGGAATTATTTTATTATGGAAATCGCTGCGATCAAATTTTTAAAATTAAAATTTTTGGCGTTCCGGCGGCATATCGGATTTCATCCGGGATATAACGGCCCGGAGGCGCATTATATTGGCGGAGGGGACTCCCTGCCGCCGCCGCTGTCCCGCGAACGCGAAGCGGAACTGATTCGCATCATGACGGACGAGAATATCAGTCATGATATAAATAATAATATAAATGATATAAAAGAAGAAGCCCGGCGGGAACTGATCGAACATAATTTGAGACTGGTGGCGTATATCGCCCGACGTTTTGAAAACACCGGAATCAATCTGGAAGATTTGATCTCCATCGGGACAATTGGATTAATTAAAGCCGTCGGGACATACCGCACGGATAAAAATATTAAACTGGCTACTTACGCCTCCCGCTGTATCGAAAATGAAATTCTGATGTTTCTGCGCAAAAACGCCGGACGCCGGGGGGAAGTCTCTTTCGATGAGCCGTTAAATACGGATTGGGACGGCAATGAATTATTATTATCCGATGTTCTGGGTACGGATCCGGATGTCGTTATGCGTCCCATCGAGGAGGACGTGGAGCGGAATTTGTTATTCCGCGCGATTGGCTTACTGCCGCCGCGCGAACGGCAGATTATCACAATGCGTTTCGGTCTGGGCGGCGCGCGCGAACGCACACAGAAAGAAGTCGCCGATTCCCTCGGAATCTCACAATCTTATATTTCCCGGCTGGAAAAAAGAATCATCCTCCGGCTGAAAAAAGAAATTCTGCGTATGTCATAATCTCAATCCGGAAAAAGTTGTTACCATTCTGTTACTATTTATCGAGGCGCGAAAAAGTTCATAAATTGTTCAATTATTCCCCTGTATTTTCCAGTATGATCCTTTATAACAAGTGTTTTTCGGGAAAACAAATAGGAAATTCCCGGATTCGCCGCGTATTTCCGTCAGTTTGACTATGGGAAAAGATTGACAAACTGGAAAAAAAGAGTTACAATTCGGTTACAAAAATTGTTACGCGATCTTTTTTGAGAAAAAGGGGTGTGCCTATGGCGGAATCAAGAGGATCAAAACCGGCGAAAGGGAAAAAGGCGGAAGGGCTGGTATATAAGGGACATCCGCTCCGCCGCGTCGGTAATTTCATCTATTACGGTTCCATGGCGGATGAATATATCATTCTGATGCAGACGCTGGACGCCAGAAAAGAAAAAGATCTGGATGTCGCCACAAGGGTTTCCATTCAGCTCCAATACACGGACCCGGATCAGACGCGGGAACAGGTGGTCAAAAAGAGCCAGAAGGAAAGCCTTTACACGGCAATGGATCTCGCGTTCGTATGGCTGACCCGCGCTTTGGAAGGAAAATAAGTCCGGCCCCGTAAGGCGAACGGGAAACGACGCGCTTTCCGATTGCGTCAGATATGTTTTTATATAGATTCACTCAAAAGCGAAATTTAAAATTTAACATTACATTTCAATTAAAATTGAAAATTCAGGGCCGCGATTAATATAATTATTATCATTCATAAAAATAAAAATCAAATCAAATCGCGGCTCGGATATGCGAACGAAAGGATGCGATCAAGAATGACGCACTTCCCCTGCGGGGCAGCGAAACGGTTCTTCCTCACCGCCGCGTCCGCGCTGGTATTGGCGGGTCTTGCCGCCGCCGAAGGAGATATGACCGGCGTTACCACCGGTTCCGGCCTGCGCCTGCGCGTTGAGCCGTCCACAAAATCCTCTGTCATTGCGACACTGGAAAATAATACAAAACTGGATATTCTGGACAACTCCAACGAAAAATGGACAAAAGTCTCTTACGACGGTCAAATCGGCTATGTGTCCGCGAATTATGTCCGCGTGACGGGCGTTTATGAAAATCATCATGTGAATAATTACGCCGAAAGCGGCGTCGCGGAATCTGAAATGACATTCCCCGGCGCGCCGCTGGAAATCCCCGCCCCCGATTGGACGGAACCCAGCCTTCAGGCGGAATCGGAGATGTTTACCGCTTTCGGCGAACCGCTTCCCGCTGAAAATGTCGAAAATAATATCACCTCATTCCCCGGCGAACCGGCTTCGGCTGAAAACGCCCAGTCATTCCCCGGCGCGCCTGTCCCGGCTGAAAACGCTCAGTCATTCCCCGGCGCGCCGTCTGAAAGCGCGGCGGTTACGGCGGAATTTTCACAGCCCCGCTCCAATGCCCCGATGGTCAACGCGTTCGGCGAACCCGTACCCCTTGAGGACGCTTACACCGGCGAATTACAGGCCCGGTCCGACGCCGCCAAGGTCAACGCGCTCGGCGAACCTGTCCCCCTTGAGGACGCTTATACCGGCGAATTACAGGCGCAATCCGACGCCGCCATGTTTAACGCGCTCGGCGAACCCGTTCCGGAAGAGGATATTTTCGATCTGCCGGAAGATGAAAACGATTATGATTTGCCCCTGCCCGACGACGCCTTTTTCGAGGAAGATTTTCAGGACGCCGGAATTAATCTGGCCATCGGCGTGGGCGTGATTACGGGCAATCAGCTTCGGATGCACACGGAGCCTTCCGCCGATTCCGAAACCGTGGCGACGCTGTCACAGAACGCGACTGTCGCCCTGCTCGACGATACTTATGACGGCTGGTATAAAATCTCCTGCGGCGGTTATACGGGCTATATCTCGTCTAATTATTATATGCCCTTGGATGTCAGCAGTATCGAGACTTACGCGAAAGTCAGCGGCGACGGCGTGGCGATTCATGACGCCGCTTTCGGCGAAAGCAATGTTTTGCAGACTTTAAATAAA
>CAJOQY010000061.1 GCA_905236835.1 uncultured Oscillibacter sp.
CTCCGCCGCGCACATCCGGGCGAAATACGCGCATTCCACCGGGGACGAAATCACAAGGCGTTGTCCCTCCTGTATATTCACGCCGATTTGAATCAAAAGCCGGGCATATTCCCGCAGTCTTTCATCCGTCATTCCATCCGCTCCCCCGATATAATTTTGATATATTTATTATTTTATAATTTTATTATTTTATAATTTACAAGGCGCGTGGATTTTTTAATTTTTTATTAGTATAATCGGAACGGACAAAAAATACAATAGGATTCTCACATTTTTTTGATTTTGTCGATTTTATCAAAATATCGGCGCGTGAGGCGATGAAATATTGAAATATATTGAAATATAAACCGCTTGCAATCGAAAACGGAATGTGATAGGATAGGCGGCACGGGATAGAGGCGCGGAAACGATGACTCTCCGGGAGCCGGCGGGCTGTGAACGGGGACGGGGCAATTCCGCCGAATTTTCAGGCCGGGTACGGCTTGAAAATGGGACCGGGGGGAATACCTCCGGCACTGTCCGTGAAAATTGGAATTCCTGAAATTTATAAAATATTTTATAAAATATTATAAATATTATTTAAAATTTTATAAGATTTAAATAATATATAATATAATATTATATTATATTCAGGATTTGATTCAATTTCGCGGTTGCGCTGTCCGGATTGGCGGTCTGTGTCGCGTGTGCGCGCTTTACAGTCCGCGTGACCGGCAGGGCATACGGCCCGCCGGTTTATTTATTTTTATGATTTTAATATAATATTTTTAATATTTTAATATTTTTATAAAAGGGGATAGATGAAGATGAAATTTCGGAATTTACGCGGAGCCATTACCGCGATGGTCACGCCGTTTCACGATGACGGGAGCGTCAATCTTGACGCGCTGGACGGATTGATCGAACGCCAGATTTCAGAGGGCATTGACGGCCTTCTTGTCCTCGGCACCACCGGCGAGAGCGCGACCATGACGCATGAGGAGGACGCGTCAGTAGTGAAACGGACGGTCAAAACCGTCAATGGCCGCGTGCCTGTGATTGTCGGAAGCGGGTCCAATTCGACGGCGACGCAAAAGGAAATGAGTTTGCGCTATCAGGATATGGGCGCGGACGCTTTGTTATTAATCGCGCCGTATTATAATAAAAGCAATCCGGAGGGGATGTATCGGCATTTTCTCGCCGCCGCCGACGCGGTCAATATTCCGTGTATTTTATACAACGTCCCCGGACGGACAGGATGTGAAATCCCGGTTTCCGTCGTGGAACAGTTAAGCCAACATCCCAATATCGCCGGTATCAAAGAAGCGTCCGGCAATATGAGTTACGCGATGAAAATCGCGCGCCTCGTCGGCCCGGATTTCGCTTTATACTCCGGCAACGATGATATTACGATTCCCATATTAAGCGCTGGCGGGAGCGGCGTGATTTCCGTTTTCTCCAATCTCTGCCCGCGCGTATGCCATGAAATCATATCCGACTGGTTCGCCGGGAATCATCAGGAAGCGTTGGACAAGCATTTGAAATATTTAAATCTCATGAATGATTTATTTATCGAAGTCAATCCGATTCCGGTCAAATCCGCTATGAATATGATGGGATTCAACGCCGGTCCGCTCCGCCTGCCTTTATATGATATGTCCGAATCTCATCGGATTGATCTGTGGACGACTTTAAAAGATCTGCGGCTTGTGTAAATAAATAATAAAAAATTATAAAATTTATAAAAATTATGAGAATAAAACGAGGGAAAAGATATGAAAATCATATTGATTGGCCGGGGACGCATGGGACAAATGATCGAGAACACGGCGCGGGCGGCGGGAGACGAAATCGCCGCGTCTTTCGATGAATTTGATATTCAGGATTTGTCCAAGTGTGACAAAATCGCCGATGTCATGATGGATTTTTCCCGTCCGTCGGCGATGCCGTATCTGAAAGAATATGTTTGCCGGACGCATACGCCGTTATTGTCCGGCACAACGGGGCTGGATCAGGCCGGATTTGATTTGTTAAATCTCATGGGACAGGCCGCGCCGGTTCTCTGGAGCGCCAATTATTCCCTCGGCGTCGCGGCGTTGTACCGCGCTTTACAGGTAATTTCCCCGGTATTGAACGGCGCGTATGATATGGAAATCACGGAAACGCATCATAATCAGAAAGAGGACGCCCCCAGCGGCACGGCGAAATTGTTATTACAGGCGTTAGACCCGGACGGGAAATTTCATCCCGTATACGGACGCGAGGGATTCACCGGAAAACGCGAATCAAACGAAATCGGCGTACACGCCATACGCGGCGGCACGGAGGCCGGGACGCACACGGTTTATTTCTTCGGCCCGGATGAACAGCTTGAATTTACCCACCGCGCCGCGAGCCGTCAGATTTTCGTCAACGGCGCGCTGCATATGGCGCGCTTACTGCCGGGAAAGCCCAACGGCGTTTATGATTTACAGCGGATTTTATTTGGCCCGTCCGCCGTCTGAAAAAACAGATAGATTTCCCCCGCGATATGTGTTATAATATTTATAATTTTAGATATGATTACACACGCGAGGAAGGAATTGAGATTATGGCCGACAACGCGCGTTTGGGCGCCGCGAAAACCGCCAAAAATGATGAGTTTTATACGCAATACCGCGATATTGAGGCGGAGATGAACGCCTATGTAGAATATAATCACGACGTATTCAGGGATAAAACAATTCTGCTTCCGTGCGACGATCCGGAATGGAGCGAATTCACGAGATATTTCGCCGCGAATTTTGATTATTTCGGATTGAAAAAGCTGATTTCCACGTCATACGCGAAAGGCGCGGGCAATCAGCAACTGACGCTTTTTGAGGAACAATCCCCGCTTTTCGACGCGGAAAAGCACGAGACGCGCGGTAAATTGTTCACTCTGACGCGGGGTGAAACTAAAACCGGACGCGTTGACACGGATGATATAAAATTTTCCGGCTATCTGGAAGGCGACGGCGATTTCCGATCCGATGAGGTTTGTAAACTGCGTGACGAAGCGGATATTATTATCACAAATCCGCCGTTTTCCCTCTTTCGCGCGTTTTTGGACTGGATTCTGAAAGGCAAGAAAGAATTTATTATTATTGGCAACGTAAACGCGATAACTTATAAAGAAGTGTTTCCGCTTTTAAAAGCTAATCTAATGTGGCTGGGCGATTCCATTCATTCC
>CAJOQY010000062.1 GCA_905236835.1 uncultured Oscillibacter sp.
CGGTGAAAAAAAGTCTGCCGGACGCGCATATAACAGCTGTCGGGACAAACACGGCGGCGACGGCTGTTATGCTGAAAGCGGGCGCGGATATTGCCGCCACGGGGGAAAACGCCGTGATTGTCAACTGCCGCAAGTGTGATTTTATCGCGGGGCCGATTGGAATTGTCATCGCGGACAGTTTAAACGGGGAAATCACGCCCGCGATGGCTTTGGCAATCGCGCAATCCGACGCGAAAAGAATTCTAATCCCGTTCAGCCAGTGCGACAGTGAGATTATCGGCGTATCGAATCTTTCAACCGGTCGTCTGGTGGAAATGGCGGCGGAAAAAATATTGACAGAATGCGGGAAATAAGATATAATAAAATATAACATAAACGGCATGAAGCCGTTTTACGACGCTGAAGCGCCGTTTTCCCTTAGTTTTATTCCGGGGAAACGGCGTTTTTTGTTTTCTAAAATTATAAATAATTCAATATTTTATACAGGGGGAAATTTTTATGGAACATACGGTGAAAAATCCGAATATCCGAAAACTGACTTACTCGGCGGTCTGCCTCGCGCTTTGCCTTGTATTGCCATTTTTGACAGGGCAAATCCCGCGAATCGGACAGGCGCTCAGTCCCATGCACATCCCGGTGTTTTTATGCGGCTTTCTGTGCGGCTGGCCTTACGCGGCCTTGACGGGTTTTATCGCGCCGCTGTTGCGCAATTTATTATTTCAAATGCCGCCCATGCCCGGCGCGCTCGCGATGGCGTTTGAACTGGCCGCCTATGGCTTCCTGACCGGGATATTATATCGCGTTTTCCCCAGAAAATTAATTTATATTTATATCACGCTTCTTTCCGCCATGATCGGCGGCAGATTGGTATGGGGCGCGGCGCGGTTTGTTTTGGCGGGCTTGTCCGGATCGGCGTTTCCGTTTTCGGCGTTCTTGGCCGGGGCCGTTACTAACGCGATTCCCGGAATTATATTGCATATTATATTGATCCCGGCGATTGTCGCCGCGCTCGACCGCGCGGGGTTGATTCCACATGAATCATGATCTGAATCGGGTGTATAGCAAAATATGAATTTTATTAATCAACGCGATGAACTGGAGCGCGTACTGACGGAACACGCCGAACGCTATCCCGAAGCGCGTCCGCAAGACGCGGTTAAGCTGATTTATCAGAACGAATTTGGCGGCGGACATCTCATCCGCGACGCCGCCGCCAGTCTCGCTGCGTTATATCAAGAATATCAGGCGTATCACGCGCGAAATGATACGCGGAATCACAGCCCCGTTTTTGAGGAAATCGGCAACGGATTTGTCAGGGTATATTTATCCGGCGTGATGGACGGGGAAAATAAAACCGCTCCGGACAGATACGCGCCGGAGCGGTTGAATCAAGATTTTATAAAATCCGCCGCAATATCTATTCATACCGGTACGCGGGAAAATTTTTCGCGCAAATTAAAAATCTTACGCGAATTCACGCGGCGGAATATATTTCAATTTTCCCTGTCCGAACTGGACGCGTATTTAAACAAATATCAGGCCGCCGGGTATCCCATGGTATCCCACAGTGACATTTACCGCGCCGCGTATCATCCCGCGTATCGCGTGATCGCGAAATCCGTATCTCTGCCGTATTTGATTGATCGAGTACGGGACTTGGCGCGGGCAAAATCCCGCGCGCTGATCGCGATTGACGGTCGGTGCGCGTCCGGCAAAACCACGCTGGCGGAACGTCTGGCGGCGGCTTACGGCTGGAGCGTCATTCATATGGATGATTTCTTTTTAAGGCCGTCCCAGAGAACGCCGGAGCGTTACGCGGAACCGGGCGGAAATCTGGACCGGGAACGCGTTTTAAACGAAATCTTAATGCCGTTACGGGCGGGAAACCCGGAAATTTGTTATCAGCCGTTTGACTGTCACGCCATGCGCCTAAAAAATCCGGTTATATTCAATCCGGCGCGGGTAATAATATTAGAAGGCTCGTATTCCTGCCATCCGGATTTATGGGATTTTTATGATTTTCATGTTTTTGTCACGATTGATCCGGAAACGCAGGCGGCGCGTATTTTAAAGCGCGACGGCCCGGAAAGCGCGGGAATATTTTCAAGCCGCTGGATTCCCATGGAAGAGCGTTATTTTTCCGCGTTTTCCATTCAACAGCGCTGTGATTTTATTTTGTCCGTCCCGGAATCCATTCAAATATAAAATATCAAATATCCGGCAGAATATGATTTTCAAAAAATTTCATAAAATCAGCGCGCAGATTGGATTCCGCCCCGTCGTTTTGATAAATATAATCATATTCAAAATCCCGGACGCGGTCATCCGACGGATTGCCGAAAGTCCCCTCCTGAACGCGTCCGGACGTAATCAAAAGCGTGATATTCCGGGTATATAATTTCTCGCGGAATTTGAGAATTTCTTCCGGCTCCCGGATGTGTACGAATAAAATCTCATCCCCGGATGATAAAAATTCTTGATATTCCCGGAGCAAATATTCCGTCGGCAAGTTATTATATCTCACGAACGCGGCTTTTAAATCCGATAATAAACGCCGTCCGGCGTTGGATTTGTCCGTCATTTCCCAGCCGCCGCGCCGCGCGATTTCCCGTATGGGATCAATGGACGAAATATTTTTCACATGATACGCTTCCGATAAAATCCGGCAGACCGTATCTTTGCCGACGCCCCCCGCGCCGTTGATAATAATCACAAGTTTTTCCATAGAAAATCCATCATCCCGCCGTTTATATTTTTACCAGACCAGCGTCCGGAAATAATCATCCAGCGTCTCCGCGCGGCGCAGAAGTTCCACGCTTCCATCCTGTTTTAATAATAACTCGGCGGATTTTAATTTGCCGTTGTAATTATATCCCATCGCGAACCCATGCGCGCCGGTATCATGAATCACAAGCAAATCTCCCCGGTCAATCTTTGGCAAAGCCCGATCAATCGCGAATTTGTCGTTATTCTCGCACAGCCCGCCGACAACGTCATAAATATTATTACACGGCGCGTTTTCTTTGCCCATGACGCTAATATGATGATACGCCCCGTACATCGCCGGACGCATTAAATTGCACGCGCACGCGTCCACGCCGATATATTCTTTATATATATGCTTCTCATGTATCGCCCGCGTGACCAGACAACCATACGGTCCCAGCATATAACGGCCAAGCTCCGTATATAATTTAACATTTTCCAATCCAACGGGTTTTAAAATCTCATCCCATACGCGTTTGACGCCCTCGCCAATCGCGTATATATTATTTTTATTCTGCTCCGGCAGATACGGAATCCCCACGCCGCCGGAAAGATTTAAAAACGCGATCTCCGCGCCCGTCTCTTGACGCAGTTCCGCGGCGAGACGGCATAAAATTTTGGCAAGCTCCGGAAAATAATCATTTGACAGCGTATTCGACGCTAAAAACGCGTGCAATCCGAAACGCTTGACGCCCATTTCCGACAATTTCCGGAACGCTTGAAATATTTGATCTCTGGTCATCCCATATTTCGCGTCGCCGGGATTGTCCATGACCTGAAAGCCTTCCCGCGTCTCCCCAAGCGTAAATTTGCCGCCCGGATTATATCTGCATGATATAATCTCCGGCATTTTCCCAATCACGCGGTACAAATCATCAATCAGCGTTATATCATCTAAATTTATCAACGCGCCCAGATTATACGCCTTTTGAAATTCACTGTCCGGCGTGTCGTTCGACGAAAACATAATATTTTCCCCGGTAACGCCGCATTTCTCCGACATGACCAGTTCCGCCATGGACGAACAGTCACAGCCGCAGCCTTCCTGATTTAATATTTTTAAAATTCCCGGCGTCGGCGTCGCTTTCACGGCGAAATATTCCCGGAATCCCGGGTTCCACGCGAACGCTTTTTTTAATTCCCGCGCGTTTTCCCGTATGCCGCGCTCGTCATATAAATAAAACGGCGTCGGATATTCTTTCGCGATTTCCTCTAATTTTTCTTTCGTGACAAACGGCGTTTTCATATTCTATCCCCCCTGAAAATCAATTTCATTATTATATATTATAAAAAAATATACGCCGTGATTTTAACGCCTCACCGCGCGAAACGCAATATAATTTTATCAAACACGGCGCGTATTTTTTGGATTTCTCCATATAATCAAAAATTACGCTTTCTTTTGTCCGCGTCTTGTGATAAAATAACGAAATCATTGATCATTATATCATACGCGATTTCGCGCGGCGCGCGAATGACAAGACAGGGGTGAAAAAATATGGGCCTGTTCGACCGGTTGCGCGGAAAGAAAAAAACGGAGAAATCAACCGATTCCCCGCGCGATTATTCCGGCCTCCGTATGGAAGTTTTTGACGCGGACGGAGCGTTTTTATTTCTGGCCGTATTGCTGATTCTGGGCGACGGACCGCCGGAACTGCGCCAACTCGCGGACGGTCCGGATATTCCGTGGGAAATCGGCGCGGAGCCGTTTCCGGCGAAACTGCGCGGTTTTGACAAAAATCAAAACTTAGCCGTCCATTTTGAGGGAATCGTCAGCCGCGTGGATGAGGACGCCTTAAAAATCGAACAACTGCGCCTTGTCAGCAAAGACAATGACCGCGCCTTTTTCCGGCAGGCCACAAGCGCGGCGGGGGAAGTCTATTTCACAGGCGATCCCGACGCTTTCGCGTGGATCTGCGAAATCCGCAATGTCAGCGCGGGCGGGGTATGCGTGCGCTTAAAAGAAGAGGATTTTCAGGAGGGCGACGAATTGACCCTCCGCGCGCGTTTGACCCCGACACAGGATATATCCGAATTAAATTGCATTGTCCGGCGCGTGACGCCGAAACGGGGCGGCGTGTTTGAATACGGTTGTCAGTTTATCGATCTCACGCCCGCCGATCAGGATCAAATCTCCAGAGCGATTATGGAAATGCAGCAATATCAAGTGCGCCGTTCCATGGGCAGGTAAATAATATGCAAAATCAAAATTATAATCATAATCAATCCGCGCGGGCGTTCGCGTATCTCTGTCCCGTATGCGGCGAACCGGCGCGGGGAAGCCGTGACGCGTTTACTTTGCTCGCGTCAGACAACGCAATTCCCTGCTCCTGCGGAAAATCCGCTTTGCGCATTCAATTTGACGGCGCGTTCTTTCATGTCCAAGTCCCCTGCGGATTGTGCGGACAGATTCACACGGCGTCCTGTTCACAGGATCAAATTCTTCGGGGAAGCGCGGCTTTCAACTGTCCGCGAACCGGCAATTTCTGCTGTTTCGCCGGACAGGAAGAAAAAATTGAAAAATATCTGCCGGAACTGGAAACCGCGAAAAACGCGCGAAATCAAGATCAATATCAAGACCAATATCAAACGCGAAATCCGGATTCAAACAATCCGGACGCCTCGCCGTTTCTGAATGATATTATCATGTATGAGATATTATCCGAACTGCGGGACATCGCGGCGCGTCCCGGCGGCGTTTCCTGTCAATGCGGGAGCGAAAAATATCAAATGCGGGTGCGGCGGTCCAGCGTGGATTTGATCTGCCAAAACTGCGGGGGGCGTCTGCGTCTGCCCGCCGCCACGGATCAGGATTTGGACGATCTATGCTGTCATATGCGCCTTGTCATTCCGGGGATTGCGCGGCGTTCATAATTTTATTAATTTTATCCCTGAGATTCCGTCTTTTATCCTCGAATAACAAATCATGATTATATTGAAAATACGCGTCACAGCCGTAGCGTTCCACAAACCACGCGGTATGATAGCCCGCCGTAATTTCCGTGATAAATAATACCAATTCCTGTCCCTCTCCCATTGCTTGCGCCAGAAAATCAAACGCGCGGTCAAATCCGGTCCGCGTCTCCGCCGCGAGCGTTTCTAACGCTTCCGTCTCACGCGAAAACCATTCCCGGATTTTTATCATCACTGTTTCCGGATTCTTCTCCGTATTTTCTTCCGGGATTTCCCCCGGATTTCCCGATAATTCCCGGCGCAGATTCCGCGCGTAATTTTCTAAAATTTTAATCTCATTCTGTAATAAATCCCGCTGTTCGGTATCCAGATACCCCGCCGCCTTTAATTGTTCCAATTTTTCACGGCGTTCCCGCGCCAGATTGTCCAACGCTTCCGGGGCGTCCTGTCTGTCTGACAGCGCGTCCCGGAATGTTTTCAGCGCGCCGTGCAGATTTGTTATCAACATATCCCGCCGCCATGTCTCGCGCGCTGATTCCGATAAACGCGCATATAACAATCCCATGACGGCAAGTTTTTCATCGAACGGCGCGGCGTTCAGCGTCGACACCGCCAACGCTTCCCAGCGTCCCTGTAATATCTGATTAATTTGATAAATCTCCCGGTATTTATGATATAATTCCAGATAATTGGCGAAATCGCGGGAAATCTCCTGAAATTGAATATATTGCCCGATTGACTCCCGGCTGACCGGCAGATTTAAATTTTCACAGGTCTGAATCCATTCGCTCAAATCCTCCCAGCCCCGCGCCGTGACGAATTTCGGACCGTCGACACTGGCCTCAATGCGGTAGAAATGATCTTTCCGGGCGTCCAGATAAGATAAAATCGCCCCGTGCAATCCCTTCCGGACGGCGTATTCTTTCCAGATGATATAATCCGCTTGAATATCCATCCGGCGCACGCGGTCCAGCGTGACTATATCAAAATCCCGGACAGATCGGTTATATTCCGGCGGATTGCCCGCCGTGACAATCATCCAGCCTTCCGGAAGTTTCTGATTCCCAAATGTCTTATATTGCAAAAATTGCAGCATCATAGGGGCCAGCGTCTCCGAAACGCAGTTGATCTCATCTAAAAATAAAATGCCCTCTTTTAATCCCGTTTCGCGCGTGAGATGATACACGGCGTTTAATATTTCGCTCATCGTGTACGCCGTGACGGAATATTCCTGATTTTCATAAATTTCTTTTTGAATAAACGGCAGTCCCATCGCGCTCTGTCTTGTGTGATGCGTAATCGTATAAGCCACCAGTCCGACGCCGGCCTCCCGCGCGATTTGTTCCATGATCTGCGTTTTGCCAATTCCCGGCGGGCCGATCAGCAAAACCGGCCTTTGTCTGATATACGGAATCCGATAATTGCCGAGCGCGTCTTTGGCGAGATACGCTCTCAGCGTATTGAAAATCTCCTCTTTGGCCTGTTTGATATTCATAAAATCCGCGTTCTCCCGTTTTGATATTTTTTAATTTTAATTTTTTAATATTATAATTCCGGCATTTCGTTTAAATTATCTAATAATAAAAATTCCTCCGGCATGATATTTCTATCCGCGTCACGGATTTTCCGCGCCGTCCGTTCCAAACCCGGCAATTCCAATATCAGCCGGATTGCCCACGGCGGCATGGAAATTGATATGGGCGGCTCTTCGGTCAGAATAAACGCGGTCTGATACGGCGGACGCCGTTCCGGATAAATCCCCATGCCGTCTGTAAAATAAAGCAATCCGCGCGGATTGGCGATTTCGCCCGCTTGCCGCAATTGATTGATATAATCAAACACGGGCCGGAAATCCGTCGCGCTTCCGCCGGTTAATTTGAAATTTTCCATTAAAATTTTTAATTCATCCGGATCATGAATTATATTATCCGAACGGATTTGATCGTCACACTGTATAATCCGGATATTGACTTTTCGGGTGAAAATATTACTTGTCCGCAAGATCGCGTAGGTACAGGCCAGAAATAATTTTACCGTTTCGCCGGATGTGGACATAGAAGTATCAATAGCAATAATAAAATCATCAATACGTTTTTCTTCCCGTGTCTCGACGGGTTCTATCAACGGCAAATTGCCGTATAATCTCAGGCCGTAAGAATAAAAGCCATAATCAAACGCGTCGGCGTCAAGGGATAATATCTCCCTTGGCGCGGCGAAACGGAGCAGGAAGTCATGATAATCCATATCATCCCGGACGGCGGCTTTCACCTGTTCGGATACCGCTTCCCCGCCGGTGGCCTGTCCCGCCCGGACGGTTTCAATCCCAGTCAAAACGCGTTCCGCGCGTTCTTTCCAGTCCTGATCCTGTTTGTCCGCGCGCTGACGGTCCGGGTCCCATAAATCATGCTCGTCAACATGAAATAAACGATTCAGCGCGCTGAATTCATATTCCGTCCGATTGGAACGCAGTAAAAGCCGGTAAATGCCCTCGGCGGTCAATACGCGCATATCACGGCGGCACTCGTCATAAAACGCCTGTTTCGCCGGGATATATTTCCCGGCGAGACAGGGGTCTTTTAAACTGTCCAGCACGCTTTCGACAACCGCGTCGCACGCAATATCCCATAACAACGCCTGTTTGCCGCGTTTTTTACGCAAATGCCGGAACATACAATGTAAAATCAAATGCAAATACGCGCGGTTTATTATCATATGCGAACGCGTAAAACGCTCTGACAGAAACGCGGGATTATAAAATATATTTTCACCGTCCGTGGCGATTGAGATTGTCCCGCCGCTTTGAAAGGGCATGGCGCACAAGGGCGCGTATAAATAATGAAACCGCATACATAATTCATTGCGGCTGTTGATTAAAATTTCCCGTCCGATTTGATTCAGATTATCCAATTCATCCCGCGTATCTGACATAAAATATCCTCTTTTTCGCGATATTTATAAATATATAAATATATATATAATTTATAAATAATAATATAATAATTTATAATATTATGAAAGTCCGGAGGCGAAAAGCGGGCATAATACGGCGGTAATCACACCGGCCACGGCAATGGCCAGACTGGAAACCGCGCCTTCCGTCTCTCCCAGTTCCAGAGCCTTTGTCGTGCCGATGGCGTGGGAACAGGAGCCAATCGCCGCGCCGCGCGCCACGCTGTCATGGACACGGAAAATCCGGCAGAATAACACGGCCAGAACATTGCCCGCGATTCCCGTCAGAACAATCAGGACGATGGCAAGCGACACATGGCCGCCGAGTTCGTTTGTCACGTCAATTCCAATCGCGGTCGTGACGGATTTCGGCAGGAACGCCACAGCGTATTCCGCCGGGATGTGAAATAATTTTGACAGCAGGAAACTCGCCGCCACGCCGGTCAGCGCGCCGGACGCGATGCCCGCGATAATCGCCGGAAGTTTGTCTTTTAATTTGCCCCACGCCTCATAAAGCGGAATCGCCAGCGCGACGGTGGCGGGCA
>CAJOQY010000063.1 GCA_905236835.1 uncultured Oscillibacter sp.
AATATAAAGAAAGGCGTGAAAATCGCGTGAAAAATCCAAAAACGCGGCTGGATTGGATTGACCGGGCGCGCGGCGCGGCGTTATGCAGTATGCTGGTTTATCACGCGTCATGGGATCTGGTCTGGATATTTCATTTCCCGTGGAATTGGTATAAAAACTCTTACGGCGCGTATCTATGGCAACAGACGATCTGCTGGAGTTTTATATTATTATCCGGCTATTGCTGTCATTTCAGCCGGAATCTTGTCCGGCGCGGCTGGATTGTCTTTTCCCTCGGCTGGCTGATTACAATCGCGACGGCGTTGTTTATGCCCGGGAATCTGGTGTTGTTCGGCGTGTTATATCTCATCGGCGCGGCTATGATCATCACGGGATTGTCACGCGCGATTCAGCGCCGCGTTACGGCGAAAACCGGCCTGTCCTGTCATATCCCGGCGCGGCTGGGCTTGATATTTTGTTTTATATTATTTCTATTCACCCGGCGTATATCATCCGGAATCCTCGGCGGCGGGGTATTTTCTATTTACTTGCCCCGGATATTGTATTATAATAATCTTACAGCCGCGTTTGGATTCCCGTATCCGGGATTTTTCTCAACGGATTATTTTCCGATTTTCCCATGGATATTTTTGTTTCTTACCGGCTATTTTTTATATGATTTAACAGCCGAAAATAATAATAATTATAATTATAATAAAAAAACGCCGGTATTTTTAAATTTTTTGGCGTTCATGGGGCGGCATTCTCTTTTGATTTATATCTTGCATCAGCCCGTAATTTATGGGATTTTATGGGCGGTTGATCGCGTATTTTAAAGGCGGGGTGGCATGGGACGCACAGTGATGGGAATATTGGCTCCGGTGGACGCGGGGAAAACAACGCTGTCAGAGGCGATATTACATCTCGCCGGCGTCCTGAAAACGCCCGGACGCGTCGATCACGGCGACGCGTTTCTTGATACGGATACAATCGAACGCGAACGCGGAATTACTGTTTTCTCAAAACAGGCGATTTTTCATCTGGACGACAGGGAAGTATTTTTGCTTGACACGCCCGGCCATGTGGATTTTTCATCCGAGGCGGAACGGGTCTTGCGCGTTCTGGACTGCGCTGTATTTGTCATCAGCGGCGCGGACGGCATCGGCGGACACGCTTTGACGTTGTGGAAATTACTCGAAACTTATCAAATCCCGGTTTTTATATTTATCAATAAAATGGACCTGCCCGGAACGGACGCGGTCGAATTACTGGACGAGTGCGAAAAGAAATTACATCCCGGCTGCGTGGATTTCAACAGGCGGGATTTTAATAATAATTTTCAAGAGGAAGTCGCGCTGTGCGATGAAAATTTGTTGGAACGCTATCTGGAAACCGGTGAAATTCAATCGCGGGATTATCGCGATTTAATCTCAAAGCGAAAATTATTCCCCTGCGTATTCGGTTCGGCGTTGAAATTACGCGGCGTGGATGAATTGTTAAATTTATTAAAATTATACGCGCCGTCGCCGGACTATCCGGAGGAATTCGGCGCGCGGGTATTCAAAATCACGCGGGACGAACGCGGCAATAAATTAACATGGCTGAAAGTCACGGGCGGGATTTTGCGGGCGAAAATGAATCTGTCACCCGGACAGCAAATCGAACAGATCCGATTATATTCAGGCGTAAAATATCAAACGGCGCGGGAAGTCCCGGCGGGGACCGTCTGTGCCGTGACCGGGCTGTCAGACGCGCGCGCCGGGGACGGATTGGGATTCGAGCCGGACGCCGCCAAGCCCGTATTGCAGCCGCCGTTATGTTATCATATATTCGCGCCGGAAAATCAAAATCCGCGTGAATTGTTTGATATATTCAAAAAACTCGAAGAGGAAGAGCCTCAATTACAAATCCGCTGGAACACGGACAGTCAAACGCAAGCGCAATCAAAATCCATCCAAGTCCGGCTGATGGGCGATATGCAATTGGAAATCCTGAAACGGATTTTATCAGATAGATTTCATCTGAAAAATATCACATTCGGCCCCGGCATGATCGCGTATCGGGAGACAATCGGCGCGCCGTGCGAGGGAATCGGACATTTTGAGCCGCTGCGCCATTACGCCGAAGTGAGATTATTATTACAGCCTTTGCCGCCCGGAAGCGGCCTTGTGTTTTCGTCCGCCTGTCCGACGGATATTCTGGCGCGCCACTGGCAGAGATTGATTTTTACGCATTTGGCCGAAAAAGAACACATCGGCGTTTTGACCGGTTCGCCTATCACGGATATTAAAATTATTATTTTATCAGGCCGCGCGAGTGAAAAGCATACCGAGGGCGGCGACTTCCGGGAGGCGACATATCGCGCGGTCCGGCAGGCTTTGATGTCCGCGCGAAATATATTGCTTGAACCGTGGTATTTGTTCCGATTGGAATTGCCGTCCGATTCCATGGGACGCGCTTTGACGGAAATCAAACGCGCGGGCGGCGAAATCCAGCCGCCGGAATCCGACGGCGTCAACGCGGTTTTGACAGGGTCCGCGCCGGTGGCGTTTTTACGCGATTACGCCGCCGAAATCCGGACTTATACAAAAGGCCGGGCCAGACTGGAACTGGAAGCCGGGGGCTATCGTCCCTGTCCCAATCCGGAAGAGATTATAACGCGCATGGATTATCATCCCGAACATGATATAAACAATCCGTCCGGATCTATTTTCTGTTCGCACGGCGCGGGGGTCTATATCCCGTGGGATCTTGTACCCGAGATGGCGCATACGACGGGCGTCAATCCGGATGTTGATTTCAATCTTGATCATCTTGATTTCGACGCGCCGGATTTTGATTTCAAGCCTGATTCCGACGCGTCGGAAATCAATCGCCGCCAGAATTACAAGCCGGATTACGCCGCGAATCTTGAACGCGACAAAGAATTAAAAGCGATATTTGAACGCACTTACGGACCTGTCAAACAGCGGCGCGATATTCAGGATCGGGAAGCCCGCGAATCCAAAACGCGAAATAATAATAATAATAAAAATCCGGCGTCGCGGGATCGTGATGATAATCAACGCCGCGCGAGTCGAAATATTACGGGGCCGGAATATTTATTAATCGACGGATATAATATCATTTTCGCGTGGGAGGACTTGAAAGCAATCGCCCGTGAAAATCTCGACGCCGCGCGGGTCGCGCTGTGCGATTTGTTATGCGAATATCAGGGCGTGAAAGGCTGTGAGATCATCGCCGTATTTGACGCCTATAAAGTCAAAAACAATCCCGGTACGCATGAGAAATATCATAATATTCATATCGTCTATACGAAAGAGGCCGAAACCGCCGATACTTATATAGAAAGGGCGTCATATGAACTTGGCAAAAATCATCGTGTACGCGTGGCGACATCGGACGGCCCGGAACAGTTGATTATATTAGGCCACGGCGCGCTGCGCGTATCGGCGTCGATGTTCCGTCAGGAAATGGAAGCCGCGCGGATTCAAATACAACAGGAATTGCGAAAAATCAACCGCCCGGAACGTACTGAAACCCTCCGGACGGCGATTCAAAACGCTATGAAAAAGAAATCGCTTTAATAATAAATTTATAATAAATTTATTATAAATTTTGTAATCAAAAGCCCATTGAGATACCTTCTAAATGATTTTTGGCGGCGATCTCTTTGCGCTGTAAGATTTTGACGTTTTTCTGATACTGGTTTACTAAACCGTCGCCTATATCGCCGCCCGTTAAACCGCGATTGTCCGGCATTTTTTTGCTGATGTCGCCGGCCATCTTTTTCAAGTCCTCCCGCGGCGTATTTGTCATCATTTCTTTAAACGCTTGTCTGGACATGACTTCATCGGTTTTCCGGCGCAGTTCCGCT
>CAJOQY010000064.1 GCA_905236835.1 uncultured Oscillibacter sp.
ACGGGAGAAACCAACCTCAAGCCCCCCTTGTCAAAGGGGGGAAAGCCGCGAAGCGGCTGGGGGGATTTCTTAAAGTGAATGACATTAGAAAAAAGCCCCCCTTATATAAATATAAAAGGGAAAATCTTGAGAAATTTTCCCGGCTGTGATATAAATAAATTCAATCAGCAAATCAAAAAAACAGGACGTGATTTCTATGCGAAAATATCAATATCTGCTGTTTGATCTGGACGGCACGCTGACGGATTCCAGAGAAGGCATTGTCAACTGCGTCAAATACGCGCTGAATCTTATGCAAGCGCCGATTCCGGACGAGAATATATTATCGCTCTTTATCGGCCCGCCCCTGCCGGATTCATTCCGGCAATATTGCGGCTTCACGCGCGAACAGTCACAACAGGCGGTCAGACTCTTCCGGGAGAGATATAATCGCGTCGGCAAATTTGAAAACGCCGCCGCGCCGGGAATGCCGGAATTATGCGCGAAATTAAAATTATCAGGCTTTATTCTCGCGCTCGCGTCATCCAAGCTGGAACATATGTGCCTTGATATATGCGATTATTTCAATTTTACGCCGTCTTTTAAAATTATCACGGGCAGTCCGCCGGAGGAGAACTGCGACAAAGCCCAAGTGATTCAAGAGGCCATGCGGCGTCTGAATTTACATGAAGCCGATAAAATCCATACCCTTATGATCGGCGATCGCAAATATGACATCGAAGGCGCGCGGATATGCGGGCTTGACTGCGTCGGCGCGGACTTTTTCCACTATGCCCCGCCCGGGGAATTGGAACAGGCGAACCCCGCCGCCATCGTCCGCGACGCCGCCGAATTGGAAAACTTTCTGCTGAACGCTTGAAAAAATCCCCCCTGTCCGCTTTCACAGGGGGGATTTTTACGCTTGATTCTTTTATCAATATTTATTATTTTACCTTTTCGCCCGGCCAGTCCACAATGCCGCCGATGTTATATATATTCTGATAGCCCATATTAGCGAGTTTTTCCGACGCCGCCGCGCTCCGGCGTCCGGTGTAGCAATAAACCATCAAAACCTGATTTTTATCCGGCAGGGCGTTTTCCACGTCATCTTCCATGATTCCGTCCAGCGGCACGTTTACCGCGTTTGGAATATGACCTTCCTGATATTCTTCCGGCGTGCGGACATCCACGATTATATAGCCGCTTTCCGATTCCATCATTTTCACAGCCGCTTCCATGCTGATTGTCTTGTACGGACGACCGAAAATCAATATCACACACGCGATGATCAATATCACCGCCGCGCCGACGACAATCCACATGGGTCTGAGCTTCTTTATCACGCGATTTCACCCTTTGATTTTATCTTTTATCTTTTATTTCCCGCGCAGGACTTCCGATAACGTCTCCAGCATTTTCGGCACGTCAATCGGCTTGGCGATATGGCTGTCCATACCGGCGTTTTTGGCCGCCTGTATATCTTCCGAAAACGCGTTGGCGGTCATGGCGATAATGGGAATTTTCGCGAGTTTGGGGTCGCTGAATTTCCGGATCGCCCGCGCCGCGTCGTAACCGTTCATCACGGGCATTTGTATATCCATCAATACCGCCTGATAATCGCCCGGCTTCGACGCCTTGATTTTATCCACGGCAATCTGTCCGTTTTCCGCCGTGTCTAATTGAAATCCAACTTCTTCCAGCAACAGCGTGGCGATTTCACGGTTAATTTCATTATCCTCGACTAATAATAATTTAAATCCATCGAAATCAAATTCCTGATCGTCGTTTTCACCGGCTGTTTGATTTGATTTTTTGTCCTCGTGTACGATTGGAAATTCGACGTGGATAATAAATTCCGTGCCTTTGCCCTGTTCCGTCTCGACGGAGATTTCCCCGCCCATCAGGTCCACAATGCTTTTCGTAATCGCCATGCCTAATCCGGTGCCTTGAATATTCGACGCCGTGCGCTCGCGTTCATACGCCTCGAATACTTTCGCCGCGAATTCCGGACTCATGCCCATGCCGCTGTCTTTCACGCGCAGTTCATAACATCCATATTGCGCGCTGTTCTCATCCGCCGCGCGATTCGCCGCGCCGCCGGTCGCATCATCCGCCGCGTCTTGATTGCCCGCCGCGCCGTTCTTGTTCGCCGCGCCGTCTAAACGCTTTTCCGGCGCGCCGTCCGTTATCGAAATAGAATCATCATCCATATCATGATTGACAACGCCGGTCTGTTTCAGCGTGACGGTCACGCTTCCGCCGGACGGCGTGAATTTGTACGCGTTGCTGATTAAATTTAACAACACGCGATTCAGACGCGCCGCGTCGCAAAGCACAATTTGATTTTCAATCTCATCCGTATTGACAATATAATCAATGCCTTTGGTTTCCATCTGGGTAATAAACAGATCCCGGACCTCGCCCAAGGTTTCCACCAAATCCGACCTGACCGGCTCCAGTTCCATTTTGCCGCTCTCAATCCGGCTTAATTCCAACACGTCATTGATTAAAGATAACAAATGCCCGCTGGACGCCTCGATTTTGGTTAAATAATCCGCGATTTTCGGCGGAATATCTTTTTCTTTTTTCGACAGCGTCGTATAGCCTATAATCGCGTTCATCGGGGTTCTAATATCATGGCTCATGTTTGACAAAAACGTGCTTTTGGCGCGGCTGCTCTGTTCCGCTTCCACTTTTTGGACTTCCATATCCTGTTCACGTTTTTTCATTAAATCATATACGCTGAACATGACATATAATGTCACCATGACAAGCGCCATCTGGGAGAAACTGCTCCGCGTCAAAGACCGGTTGACGGAGTCCATTTGATCCTGCATATAAAATTCTATGTCGTCCATCTCTACCGGGTCTAATTTTACGCCGTGTTCGTCCAGTTCCCGCCAGTTATAATCATTTAAATTATTTAAAACCTGCCTTGTCGTCTCTTCCGTCGCCTCGCGTACCCAGAGCGTGGACGTGAAGAAGATTAAAAACAAAATCACGATCCATACAATCGTCGATTGCCCGAAGCGTTTTTCCTGATCGTCCCGCAATAAAAATCTGAAAAAGAAGAATCCGATTAAACTCCAGATAATCAAAATCATATACGATTCCGCCGACAGCGCGCTCGCCGACCAGAAATTCGGAACCAGAAAATAAACGCAGAACAATAAAGAGAAAATCATTCCCGCCATGCCGGTGGCCTGATATTTCAAATTATTTTCATCCCGCGCCATTTTATACGCCGCCAAAGACGTATAAGCGTAAGCGATTGTCGCGGACACGGTGTTGACATCCACAATCCAGCCGATGGCCGTCCGCCCGAAAAACGGAATCGGAATCGAAAGCAGCATAATAAACAATATCGCGTTTTTCGGCGCGTGATATTGATTCAATTCCCCAAACCAGCCCGGAAGCAAACCGTCTTTCGACATGGAATATAATAATCTGCTCGCGGCGATGGTATTGCCGACAAGTCCCGTAATCACAGCCGCGATGACCGTGACGCCAAGAATCATCATGCCGGTCTTGCCCAATAATTCATGTACGGCGTGGAACGTCGGCAGACCTTCCAGCCCGGATAAATTTCCAATCTCCCGGATGTAAACCGTCCAATCCGGATACCGCGCGGGCAGAACCGACACGGCCAATAATACCAGAAAAATATACACGAACGCGCCTGTCAATACGGCGGCAAGCATAATCTCAAACGATTTTTTCGGCGGGAATTTAAATTCTTCCGTCGAATGCGATATGGACTCAAAGCCGACGAACGCCCACGGGGCCAGCGCGATAATTTTCAACACTTCCCCCGCCGGACGCCCTGACGGCTCAAACGGCGGCGCGAGTGACGCCAATGTCCAGCCGGGCCGCGTCAGCGCGGCGACGCTGACAATCAAAACGCCCGCGAATAAAATAATCGCCATGCAAATCTGCACATATCCGGCCAATTTCCCGCGCATACAGAGCAATCCGAACAGTTCCAGCGCGGCAAGCGTTAATATAATCTCGCCGAAATACACGTTGAATCCCGCCACGGTATAACGCGGGCCGAACTGGAACGCGCCGCCTAATAAATTTCTGAATACCAATGGCAGCGCCGTCGCGTTCGCCCATGTAATGGCGACATAAACCAGAATCAAAAACCACGCGCTGAGAAATCCGTGGTCATAGCCCAATATCCGCTTGGCATATGAGAAAGTCCCGCCCGCGTCCGGGTATTGCGTCATCATGTAATAATAATTCGCGCCGATGACAAGCATAATCGCCGCGCCGATGAGAAATCCCAGCGCGCTCCCCACCGGTCCGGCAATCGGCAGGAACACCGTACCCGGCATGACGAACGCGCCCCATCCCACGGCGCACCCAAACGCCAGCGCCCACGCGCCAAACGGCGACAGATACGGACGCAATCCGCTTTTTCCCCCGCCGGGATCTTTTTTCACAGGAAGCATAAAATATTATCCCTCTCCCAATTCCGCGCTCTCCCGCGCTTTTCCATCATTTTCGCCTATGTGATATTTTTTTATTTATTATTTATTTATTATATCACGCCCGGAAAAACTTGCAAGCCTGATTTTTATTTTTTATGCCCGCCCCATCGCTTCCCGGATCGCGCTGACAAGCCGGTTGTTTTCCTCTTCCGTCCGGATTGAGGCGCGATACCAGAACGCGTCCAAATTTTTAAAATTTCCGCAGTTGCGTAAAAAAATATTTTTCTGACGCAGAAAGTCATCCAGAATCACGGGGCTTTGGAATAACAAAAAATTCGCCGCGCCGGGAATCACGCGCGATAATCCGGCGGCTTTTAATTCCTGATACATCCGGGGCCGTTCCCGCGCGACAAACGCCCGGAGGGAGCTGATATAATTTAATTCTTTCAACGCGGCGATTCCGGCTTCCTGCGCCGGATATGACACGCTCCACGGCGGGCCGTGCTGTCTCAATCGCTCCAGATAATCCACATCAGAACAAATCGCGTAACCCAGACGAACGCCCGCCATGCCGTATAATTTCGTGAACGCGCGCAGAATAATCAAATTCGGCTCCGCCGCGAGCGTATGATATAACGTGTAATTCTCCGGATTGTCCATAAACGGCAGGAAACACTCGTCCCATATCAGCCGCGCGCCGGTTTCCCGGCATCTGTTTAATATCTTATACGCCAATTCCATGCGGACCGGTATTCCCGTCGGGTTATTCGGCTGGCATAAAAAAATCAGGCTGACATCTCCCGTAATCCAGCTGATAAAATCCGGTTTTATATAAAAATTCGACTCAGGATATAAATTATAACGCTTGACGGCCATTTTTCCGCAGGCTTTCAACGCGTGTTCGTATTCCGTAAACGACGGCGCGGCGACCAGAGCGGCCTGATTGCGGTTATACTGCTCCCGCGAAGCCGTCAGGGCGATCCGCCAGATCAAATCCGATACGCCGTTGCCGCATAGGATCCATTCCGGCGGGATGTTTTCCGCGTCCGCTATCGCGTTTCGCAATCTCCGGCACAGCGGGTCCGGATATACGTCCACATATCCGGACAGATTTTCCAGCGCGGCCCGCACGCCGTCCGGCACGCCGAACGGACTGATATTGGCCGAGAAATCCATAAAATTATTATAATCAATTCCCGGCATCCCGTCCGGGATTCCGCCGTGTTCCGGCGGCTTGATAGCGTTGAAATTATTTTTATTCAAATTCATATTATTAAAAATTATTAAAATTATTAAAATTTATAAT
>CAJOQY010000065.1 GCA_905236835.1 uncultured Oscillibacter sp.
ATAAAGAACAAAACCAAGAAACATAGTTATTTTATATGTTTTATATCTTGAAAAAATATTTGATCGCGGTATAATATGATTATAGAGACAGAAAGGGGATATGATCTTGAGCGAACTGTCGCGGTCCGGAGGGAATTTGAATTCCGGCGGACCCATGATTGAGATCAAAAATCTAAGCAAGACTTTCGGGACGGGCGAGAACGCCGTTTACGCCCTGAAAAATATTAATCTTGAGATATGGCCGGGGGAAATATTCGGCATTATCGGACTGTCCGGCGCGGGAAAATCAACGCTTGTCCGGTGTATGAATTTGTTGGAACGGCCCGACGCGGGACGCGTGATCATCAACGGCCTTGAAATGACGGCGTTATCCAGCGGGGAATTGCGGCAGGCGCGGCGCGATGTCACGATGATTTTCCAGAGCTTTAATTTATTAATGCAAAGAAATTGTTTAAAAAACGTCTGTTTCCCGATGGAATTATGGGGCGTGAACAAATCCGAGGCGAAAAAGCGCGCCTTGGAATTATTGGATTTGGTCGGCTTGGCGGATAAAGCCAACGCGTATCCGGCGCAGTTGTCCGGCGGACAGAAACAGCGCGCGGCAATCGCCCGGGCGCTGGCGACGGATCCGAAAGTATTGCTTTGTGACGAGGCGACATCCGCGCTGGACCCGACGACAACGGCGTCGATATTGGAATTATTAAAAGAATTAAATCAAAAATTGCGCGTCACAATCGTGGTGATTACCCATCAGATGAGCGTGATCGAGGAAGTATGCGCGCGCGTGGCGATTCTGGATAACGGCGTTATCGCCGAACAGGGACGCGTGGAGGATATATTCTCCAATCCCCATACGGACGCGGCGCGGCGTCTGGTATATCCCGGCGGCGTGGGACAGTATCCGGCGCGGACGCGGACGGTCAGAGTCGCGTTCAACGGCGGCACGGCCTATCAGCCTTTGATCGCGTCGATTGGCATGGATGTCGGCGTAAAAGTGAATATTCTCGGCGCCGATACGCGCAATATCAACGGGAAAGCGTTCGGGACAATGTTATTGGGTCTGCCGGACGATCCCAACGAGGCCGCCAAAGCGCTGTCTTATATCCGCGCGCAGCCGCATATTACCGTGGAAGAGGCCGAAATCTTACAGCCGGAATATCATCCGGAACAGGAAACAAATCCGGAACGGGAGGGAATATAAAATATGCCTGATATTTTTACCGTGTTTACGGCTCCTTTCTGGGATCAGTACGGGCGGATTTTGCTGGAAGGTACGCGGGACACGTTTCTTATGACGGGAATTTCAACCGTGTTCGCTTATATACTCGGCTTGCCGATGGGCGTCGCGCTGATTTTAACCGGCCCGCACGGAATACGCCCTATGCCGGTATTTTATAAAATTTTAAGCTGGATTATCAATATAGGCCGCTCCCTGCCGTTTATTATTCTCATGGTCGCGATTATGGATTTTACAAAGCTCATCGTCGGAACGAAAATCGGCGTCAAAGGCGCGATTGTGCCGCTTGTGATTTCCGCCGCGCCGTTTATCGCCCGCATGGTGGAGACATCGTTGTCCGAAGTGGACGCGGGCGTTACGGAAGCGGCGCAGTCCATGGGCGCGTCGGTCTTTCAAATCGTCTGGAAAGTGTACATCCCGGAGGCGACGCCGTCTTTGATATTAGGCGCTTCGATTTCTATTATCACGATTTTGGCGTATACCGCTATCGCGGGCGCGATTGGCGCGGGCGGTCTGGGCGATCTCGCTATTCGATACGGCTATCAGCGTCATGTCCCGCCCATGCTGTTTATCACGGTTATATTTTTAATCGTCCTTGTCCAAGCGATTCAAACCGTTTTCAGCCGCCTGTCAAATACCATCGACAAGCGTTTGAAATAAAAAACGCCGTCACGCGGCGCCGTTATATCTGGAGGAAAAAAGATGAACAAGAAGAAATTATATGTATTATTCACAACCGTTCTGGCGCTGATACTGGCGTTTTCACTGGCGGCCTGCGGCGGCAATAACGCCAACAACGCCAACAGCGCGAACGCCGAAAACGCCAATGCCGACGAATCCGCCGTGACGGATGACGCCGCCGAAAACAGCGAAAACGCCGATGAAACCGGCGACGCGACCGAAAGCGAAGCGCAAATTTTAAACGTCGCCTGCTCCGCCGTGCCTCACGCGGAAATCCTCGAACAAATCAAAGAAACGCTCGCCGATCAGAATATTATATTAAATATCCACGTCTACGGCGATTACGTTGTACCGAATACCGCCGTTGACGAAGGCTCGGAGGACGCGAATTTCTTCCAGCATAAACCGTATCTGGATAATTTCAACGCCGAACGCGGGACAAATCTGGTCGATGTCGCCGGAATCCACGTCGAACCGATGGGAATCTACGGCGGACGCGTGAAATCGCTGGAAGAACTGCCCGACGGCGCCGTGATCGCCGTCCCCAACGATCCCACAAACGAGGGGCGCGCTTTGTTATTGCTCGAAAATATCGGCCTGATTACGTTAAAAGAAAACGCCGGTCTGGAAGCCACGCCCAATGATATAGAAAACAATCCCAGAAATATTTCTTTCACGGAACTGGAAGCGGCGATGGTGCCGAATATTTTAAGCGAAGTGGATTTCGCCGTGATTAACGTCAATTACGCGCTGGAAGCCGGATTGAATCCCGCCGAGGACGCGCTCGCCATCGAATCCGCCGACTCGCCGTATGTCAATATCGTCGTCGTGAAGGCCGGAAACGAAAACGATCCCAAGATTCTCGCGCTTGTCGACGCGTTACAATCCGAGGAAGTCCGGGAATTTATCACGGAAAGCTACGGCGGCGCGGTGGTCGCCACGTTCTAATATCATAATTATAAATATTAAATATTAATCATCACGCCAACAGCCGCGGAGGATTCTGAACCATCCCCGCGGCTGTGTTTTTTCGCCGGATTATAACAAATCTGACGTATTCCCGGCATGATATTAAATATTCTGGTTCAGCGCGGCAAGATTTCTCAGTACAACGCCTATCGTATTACTGCCCAGAATGTTTCCCAGCGTTTCCCGGAACGAGGCTTCGTCTTTGCACTGTATTCCCTCGCTCTTACATCCGATTTCTTTTGCAATATCCTCCTGAATAGTCAGACCAACAGGATACATTTGAATATCATGGTACAAGATTAATACGCGATATTTATAATTGGGCGTTTTCTTGGAAGTAATATATAATTCATATACGAATTGATTATTATAATCCTCAAGAGAAATGTTTCCACCCATTATATTTTGTACATTAAATGTTTCTTCGTTAGAACTCTCAGTGGCGACGCTTGACTCCGGAGGTTGCTGAACAACATAAAGCAGTTTGGGCGTGCTTTTATATTTTCCCTCATATTCTGTAATCCGGGCGATAATCATTCCTCCGGAAAGTTCAGAAAGCTCCCGGCACGCGTCATTTACGATAGAAACCGGGCTGATGATTTTTGAAATATCTATGGGTTGATAATTCCAGATACTCATAACAAATCCTC
>CAJOQY010000066.1 GCA_905236835.1 uncultured Oscillibacter sp.
GTAGCTAAAGGGGGCTTTACGCCGCCGTCCGATAAAGCAAGAAGCAAATTATTTTTCTCCAAATCAAGCATGATTTCATTTTAAAAGCATAACATTTATCAAGAAATCAGGGCGGACTGTTCCGTGAAATCAGTCCGTCCTGTGTTTGAGGAATACGCGGGGGAAATTGATTTGAACGAAAGATTACAATTTGAATGGGATGAAAACAAAAATAAAATCAATCGGATGAAGCACGGCGTTAGTTTTGAAATGGCGTCTCTGGTATTTTTAGATGAAAATCGAATTGAAGGCTATGATGAGGCGCATAGTCTGTATGAAGATCGCTATCATACTATTGGAAAAGTTCGAGATATTCTCTTTGTGATCTTTACCGAGAGAAAGGATAAGATCCGTTTGATTTCCGCAAGAAAAGCGAACCGATTGGAAAGGAGCTTATATTATGATCGTGACATATACTTTAGATAAAAATAAGCCATTGACGCCGGAAGAAATCGCGGAGCTGGACGCGTTAAAAGATCGTCCGATTGTCTATGATGAAGATTCCCCCAACCTTACGCCGGAGATGTATCAGGCTTTTAAGCGTTCCGCGGTGGAGCGCAATCGCCGTCAGTTACTCGAACGGGAAACGGCTAAAAAAGGACAGAATGTGTCATAAAAAATGATGATATTTTATGATTGAAAAATAAAAAATCACAGGACGGATCGGAGAACGAAAATCCCGGCCCGCCCTGATTTTATATGATTATATGATTATATTATATTTTGGGAAGAATCTCCCCGTTTCAAGTGATCCGAATAGGCTTTATCAAGCGCGGTCATTAGAATATAAAACGCGCCGGAATATTTAAGCGCCGTATTGATCCATCAAGCTGGCCTTTTTCAATCCTTTTTCATTCTGATACTGTTTGAGAATCTGATCGGCGAGGGCGGGATCCAGTTCCCGGATCTGGCTGACAATGGAATCCACCTGACTGTCGCATTCATCCTCCATGTTCGCCACTTCGCCAAGTCTGGCCGTGACAATCCGGATTTTATTTAATTGGGTCTGTTCGGAAACGTCCAGAGACAGGAATTCGGAAATACATTCGTTGACAATCGCGTCCACGCGGCTGTTGAACGTATCCCGCAGGGCGTATATCTGGCGGACCAGTTCTCCCAATTTTTCCTCTTCGGGGGACAGCGTGGGCGTGGCGGTCGGTTCCGGCTCTTGCGGGACCGGCGTCGGCGTGGAGGCGCGTGTCGGCTCCGGCTCTTGCGGAACCGGCGTCGGCGTGGGGGCGCGTGTCGGCTCCGGCTGTGGCTGATTGATATTTTCATCCGCGTTTGTGTCCGGGGTTTCCGGATTGGGATTTAAATTTGAATTTGAATCTGAATTGGGATTGGGGGTAGGATTGGAATTTGAATCTGATTCCTCCGGCTGTTGTTCCGGCTGTGGCTGATTGATATTTTCATCCGCGTTTGTATCCGGGGTTTCCGGATCGGGATTTGAATTTGAATCAAAATTTTCCGGCTGATTCCCGTCGGAATTGTCGGCGGCGGAATCGTCCGTTATGGAATCATTGGCGGCGCCGTCCTCCGGAATGCCGAATCTGCTCCGCAGATCCTGATCGAGACGGGCGTTTTCCTCTGACATCGCCGTTACGGTCTCCTCGTCCATGCCGACGCTTTGCGCGACGGAAGCGACTTCCCGAATATGCGGCGCGAATACCACCGCCGTTACGCCAACCGCCGCCACTAAGGCCGCGCCCACGCCAATCAGGATTTTGTTTCTAATATGTTTGTCCATAAAACCGCATCTTCCTTGTTTTTATAATTTTTTATCGCTTTTTTATTTTCCGGATTTCCGTCCGGCGCGGAATATATTGAATTATATCATTTAAATATCAAAAAGAAAAGGGCGTTTTCCGAAAAGTATAAAAACAAGATGTAAAGTTTTTTGGATACCCTGTCCGAATTTTCCACGCGAATATTTTTGATTTACAAACCGCCGGAAACATGATAAAATAACAAGTAATTCAGTGACGAAAAAGCGGACAGGAAGAAGATGAGCGTATATGATCCGTGAAGAATTATTATCATGCCTACGGAACGGGAAAACCATATCAGGAGAGGAATTCAGCCGCCGTTTCGGGCTGAGCCGCGCGGCGGTCTGGAAAACAGTGGACAGTTTGCGAAAAGAAGGCTATGTGATTGAGGCGCGCACGGGATTGGGATACCGGCTGGTGAAAACGCCGGATGTTTTATCCGAACAGGAAATCCGGAGTTTTCTCGGGCAAATTGAAATCGTCGGAAAAGATTTGTATTGCTTTGACGAAATCGACTCGACAAATACGTTTATCAAAAAATTATCCGTGTCGGGCGGACGGGAAGGGGCGGTGGCCGTCGCCAACTGCCAGACGGCGGGACGGGGGCGCATGGACCGGACGTTTCAATCCCCGAAAGACAAGGGCGTTTATTTAAGCGTATTATTGCAGCCGGATATGGCGCCGGAAAAATCCCTGACCGTCCCGGCGATGGCGGGCGTGGCGGTATGCAACGCGATTGAGCGCGTATGCGGCGCGCGGCCCGGCCTGAAATGGCCGAATGATCCGGTTTTGAATGGCCGGAAAGTCTGCGGGATTCTCACGGAAGTTTCTCTGGAAGGGGAAACGGGAAAAATCCAATTTCTGACTGTCGGAATCGGAATCAACGTCTCGCAGACGGACGCGGATTTTTCGCCGGACGTGGCGAAAATGGCGACTTCTCTTGTACAGGAATTGAAACATCCCGTGTCGCGTCCCGCGATGGCGGCGGCGCTGATCGAGGAACTGGACAGGCTTTATATTAATTTAAAACAGGGAAATTCGCGCGATTATCTGGAAGCCTGCCGCCGGGACTGCGTCACGCTGGGGAAACAGGTCCGAATTTTATCCGCCGCGCGCCGGAATCCGCCGGAAGCCGGACAAGACCGCCCATCCAATCCGGATGAGGAAACCGTGACGGCGATTGATCTGGACGATCAATTCGGGCTGATTGTGCGGGATTCCCATGGAAATCAACGGGTAATCCGTTCCGGGGAAGTCTCCGTCCGGGGCTTGTACGGCTACACGGATTAAAATTATATTCAAAAATCAAAAAAATCATGCCGACAGGAAGTGTGACATGGGGGATTTTAAAAATTATATTCAAGAATTATGGAGTCTGTTTTTCACGTTCGCGAAAATCGGGGCCGTCACATTCGGCGGCGGATACGCTATGCTGCCGATTTTACAGCGCGATATAGTCAGCGCGCGCCATTGGGCGACGGATGAGGAATTGATGGATTATTTCGCCGTGGGACAGTGTACGCCGGGCATTATCGCGGTCAATACGGCGACATTTATCGGACAGAAACGCGCCGGAATCGCGGGCGGAATCGCCGCGACGCTGGGCATGATCTGCCCGTCCCTTGTGATAATTTCTCTTATCGCGGCTTTGATCGCCAATTTCGCCTATATCCCATGGGTGAAAAACGCGTTCGCCGGGATTCAGGTCTGCGTCTGCGTTTTAATTTTCAACGCCGTGATGAAATTATTAAAAAAAGCCGTGACGGACAGGCGGACCGTTTTTATTTTCGCGCTTGTACTGGCGGGCGGCGTGGTATTCAATCTTTCGCCGGTCTGGTTCGTGATATTTTCCGCCTTCGCCGGAATCGGGCTGAAAACGCTGGAAACATCCGATTTCATCAAGCGCGCAAATCAAAAAACATCCGGGATATTAAAACGCGGGAATCCAAAAACATCCGGAAAGAACGCGCGGAACAGGGGAACGGGGGACGGAACATGACGGCGGTACTGGCAAGATTATACTGGGAATTTTTTCAGACGGGTTTGTTCGCCGTGGGCGGCGGAATGGCGACGCTGCCTTTTTTGAAAAAAATCGGCGAGTCCACAGGATGGTATTCCTACGGCGATTTAATGAATATGCTTGCCGTTTCGGAGTCCACGCCGGGGCCGATTGGAATCAATATGGCGACTTATGTCGGATATACGGTCGCCGGGATTCCGGGCGCGCTGGCCGCGACGCTGGGAGAAGTCACGCCGTCGATTATAATCATATTATTAATTGCCATATTTTTAAACAATTTCCGGCAAAATATCTATGTCGAACGCGCTTTTTACGGTCTGCGTCCGGCGTCGGCGGGATTGGTCGGCGCGGCTTGCGCGGGCGTGGTTCTGGAAGTATTAACCGGCATCCGCCTTTCCGGGGACGGCCTTGTCAATCATGCGCGTATCATGGACGGGCCGTTGTTTCTCTGGGGACGTATCTTTCTGGCGGCGCTGTTATTGATTCTGACCAACGCCGCGCCGAAAATCCGGGACTTACATCCGGCGGCGTTTATCGCGTTCGCCGCCGCGATTGGCATTTTATTCCGCTTCGGCGGCGCGTGACGGATTTTAATTTTTTACTTGTTTTCACTTGACTGTCAACTCAAATCCCGGTATTATAATCTATCATTCTTCATATCACAGGGACATATCAAAACCAAAATCGCAATCAAAATCAAATGCACGGAGAGGAAGTGTCGCGTTGTGAATCAAAAAGGATCTGTCATATCGGCTCTTGTGACGCTGATATTAACGCTGTTGATATTGGTCATGGCCGGACTGCTGGTTTATATGCTCTACGGGGAACGGATCATGCCCCGGTTTGAGTTTGACGGCAAGGGATTTTCCTTTGTCGGCGCGGACGGCGGCGGTTATGACGAAGAGGAATTGAACAACGAAAACGGCGATCCTATCGCCAATCCCGAAGAAAACGGCGACGAAAACGCCAATCCCCCGGAATCAGACGGAACGGACGCCGGACTGGATAATAATAATAATAATATGCAAGAAGGGGACGGGCAGTCCGAAATTGGGACGGTACAA
>CAJOQY010000067.1 GCA_905236835.1 uncultured Oscillibacter sp.
GAGGGGCGGACGAAACTGCATATATTAAAATACGCCCGCCGGGATTATACGGCGTTCGCCGCCGGTATTTTGATCTGCGTCGGCGTGTTCGCGCTGGGAAGATTGAATTTATAATTTTATTTATAATTTATAATAAAAATCGCGTGAAAATCAGGGGGGACGGCATGGCGGAAGGGTATCGGGAAAAAGAGAAAAATCAAAAAAATATCGCGCTGAAATTGATGTACAACGGATACGCGTATCACGGCTGGCAGGTACAGAAAAACGCCGTGACGGTCTGCGGGGTATTGGAAAAAGCGCTGGAGAAAATCACGGGGGAGCCGGTCAAACTGACCGGCTGCGGACGGACGGACGCGGGCGTTCACGCCGAACGCTATATCGCTAATTTTTATACAAGATCGAAAATCCCGTTGGAGCGGCTTCCGTTCGCGATTAACACGCATACGCCGGAGGATATTGCCGTGATTTCGGCGTATGAGGTCCCGGAGGAGTTCAACGCGATTTTGTCTTGTATCAAAAAAGAATATACTTACAGGATATATAATTCCCGGATCAAAAATCCGTTTTATGTCAACCGGGTTTATTTTTATCCCAAAAAGCTGGATGAAAATTTATTAAATCAGGCGGCGGGGATGTTTGTCGGGACGCATGATTTCAAAGCCGTCCGATCCGTGGGAACGCCGGTGAAAAACACGGTCAGAACGGTGTATGATTGTCAGGTGAGGCGGCGCGGGGATTTGTTGGAATTGAAAGTCTGCGCGAACGGATTTTTATATAACATGGTCCGGGCGATTACGGGGACGGTCTTATACGCGGCGGAGGGGAAAATTCAGCCGGAGGATATTCCGGGGATTTTAAATCGCGGCGACAGAAACGCCGCCGGACCGACGGTCCCCCCCGGCGGATTGTATCTGACAAAATTATGGTATCCGGATGAGCGCCTGAACGGCGGATGGATGAATGACGGATAATGGCGGTTGTTAATTTTATATTTGTAATGAAATTGTAATAAAAATTTTCAAATTCTGTGATAGTATATAAAATTATAATTTTTAAGGATTGAGGATGAGCGGCGCGATGGCGGACGGCGGAAGAAGAAATGATTTAAAAAGCGGCGGGACATCCGGACGCGGAAGGCGGGCCGCGCGATGGAATATCATCACCCGGCGCGCGGCGGAGTTATCGCGCGAACCCGGCGCGCGGCGCGCGGCAATCGTGTTCGCGGTTCTGGCCCTAATCGCGGCGCTGGCCGCCTATCGCGACGGGACGGGCTTCGATGTCCTGCGGCGGCTGATTCAATACGGCGGCAAATCGAACGCGGAGCCTGTATTTTTATACGAAAAATCCTCCGGTAATCGTTATATGGCGTTGGGCAATTCGCTTGTGATATTGTCGGACACGTCTTTGACGCTGCTGGATCATAATGGGAATGTCAAATATTCCGGGGAAACGCATATGAAAAACCCGGCGTTGTCGGGCGGCGGAAAGCGGGTCGCCGCGTATGATATTGGCGGCGCGGAATTATATATTCTGGACGATTCCGGCGTGATTTTGACTTTGACGGCGGGTGTGAATGAACCGTTTTTGTCGGCGCGGCTGAACAAAAACGGCTGGCTGGCGGTCACGTCCGGAAAGCGGGGCTATCAAGGCGCGGCCACGGTATATGACGGCGATTTGCGCTTGATCTACGAATATGACGCCGCCCGCCCGCTGGCGGACGCGCTTGTCACGGATGATAATATCTATCTTTCGGCTTTGACGCTGGGGGAATCGGACGGCGATTTCGTCAGCGAGATTGGCCTGTATCGGCTGGGCGTGGAACAGGATGTCCCGCAAGCGGAATATGAATATCAAATTCCGGACGCGCTGGCGTTGGAATTGATTCAAAAAGGGCAGTATCTGACGGTTCTTGGCGATACCGGCCTGTCATGGACGCGCCCCGGCGATGAGAATTCACAGACGGCGGGTTATGATTATCACGACGCGTATCTGAGAGAATACAGCCTTGACGGGGACGGCTTCACGGTTTTATTATTAAATCGCTATCAATCCGGCAATCTTGGGCGTCTGGTCAGCGTGAATCAGGCGGGAGAGGAAATCGGTTCTCTGGATGTCCGGGAGGAAATTCTGGATTTATCCGCCGCCGGACGCTATATCGCGGTATTATACGCGGATCGGCTGGAAATTTATCATCAGTCTATGCGGCTTTACGCGACGCTCCCCGGCGCGGACGGCCTGCACGGCGTGATCATGCGTCCTGACGGGTCCGTATTGCTTTTAAGCGCGTCGTCCGCCGGATTGTTTCTGCCGTGAAATCCGCCCGCCGGAATTTCCGGATTATTTACAGAACTTTTACACGGAAAACAGTAGACAATTGATTTTGAAAATGTTATGATAA
>CAJOQY010000068.1 GCA_905236835.1 uncultured Oscillibacter sp.
AAGCCAGCGGCGGCACTCTCGGAACAACGGAAAAGGCGATTTTAGTTGTATTCCAGAAAGACGCGGGCGGGAAATATGTCCTGTCACAGATTGCTTTCAGACCGAAATCTTACACAGGCACGGAAATCGGCGTATCCACAAAAACTTAATGTTGGCGTTCCCGGGCGGGATTGGGAAACTCGTCCGTGACGCGCCGGATTGAGCGCGCGTAATATCCGGCTGATAGATAAACAGGAACGCGGACCCCGTTGGAGTTTTCTCCTTTCGATGTTGCGGGGGCCGCGTTCCTGCGCGTTTGTTTCGCGCGATGTTCACAGTTTCGTCAAAATGTTTAAAATTTGATTATATATTTAGTCAATATCACGGTTTTGATTTGTCCGGTTCCGGTGAAAATATGTGTTTTTGATGATTGACAAATCACGGTTCCATCCATAAAATAACGCGTCAAGACAGGATAAATATCAAAATTTGAAACTGGAAAGGCGTGATATTGACATGAGTAATATGCAAGCGAATGACGCGTTAAAAAATATAAACAAACCCCTGTGGGCGGTTCACGCGCCGGACGACGCGCCGTTTTTGGATAAAAACATCATCTCTCTCGATTTGGCGGGGCTGGGCGATCTGTCCGGTCTCCCGGCTGATAAGGAAATCTTTAAAGCGCGTTATGATGAAAGCTATCCGGAGCGGAATCCGGTGGAGCGGGCGTCGGGCGCGAATTTGATATACCGTCTGGCGCATGAGTTGAATATTGGCGATTATGTGATATTCCAGCGCGGGCCTGTGATCAATCTCGGCGTAATCGCGGGCGGATATGAGTTTGACGCCGCGTCCGGCTGTCATCAGCGGCGCGTGGAATGGAAAAACGGACTGCCGTCCAACGGCTTTTCAAGAGCCGCCCTGCGGGAAGCCAACGCGTCGCCGTTGGCGTTGTCCCCGGTCAGGCGTTATACCGGCGAATTTTTCGCGGCGTGGAACGTGCCGTATCTGGAAACGCCGGAAACGTCCGGACAGACGGTCAAACGCGCTCCGGAAATATCTGAACGCGCGGATTTCACGCGCAATCCGGAAATCTTGATTCCCGTGTGGAAGCCCGATAATCATACGCGTCCCTGTACGCTGGACGAATTGAATCAGGCGTTTGAGAACGCGCGTGATTTTCCGGAATTTCTGGCGAATATATTGCAAACAATGGGGTATCAGGTATCCGCCGCCGCGTGCGCGCCGCGATAATCGCGCGGATTCGGAAATCAGGGCTGGATTTGAGATAAAAATTAGATTTCACGCCGCGCTTGCCAAAATGATGATTATATTATAAAATATAAAAAATAATATTATCATCAGGCGGGAGGCGGGAGATATGAAACTGACGACGGCGGCGCAAATGCGGGAACTGGACCGTCAGGCGATTGCCCTGCGGGGCATTCCGTCAATAGAATTAATGGAACACGCGGCCCGGCACGTCGCGGAGGCGGCATTGGATACGCTTTCCGCGTGGCCGGGGCGCGTGGCTGTGTTTTGCGGGAGCGGCAACAACGGCGGAGACGGTATCGGCGCGGCGCGGCGTTTCATCCGGCACGGCGTCCGGGTGCGGGTGTTTCTCGTAGGCGATATGTCGAAACAGACGCCCGACACGCGGGAAGAATTACGGCGGCTTGCGCGGCATAATGTCACGCCGGAAGTATTCGACGGCAAAAACGCGGATCAGGCGGCTTTTATAAAATCCGCGCATATTGTCATAGACGCGCTGTTTGGCGTGGGCTTATCGCGCGAAATCGCGCCGGATTCCCCCTACGCCGCCGCGATTGACTGTATCAATCAATCGCCGGGGAAAGTTATATCCGTTGATATACCCAGCGGCATTGAGGCCGATACGGGGCGGATATTAGGCCGCGCGGTCCGCGCGGACAGGACCGTGACATTTACAGCCGCGAAAATCGGTCATGCCGTGGGCAAGGGCGCGATTTATTCCGGCGATGTATCTATACATGACATTGGGATTCCGGATGATTTAAAAAAATCCATGATCTGTTCGGTTCAGACGGCGGGCGCGTCTTTCGCGCGGGAGGCGATACCCAAACGCAAGACGGACGGACACAAAGGCGATTTCGGAAAAATTTTGATCATAGGCGGCTCTGTGGGATACACGGGCGCGCCGTATCTGGCGGCGTCCGCCGCGATTCATTCCGGGTGCGGGCTGGTATTCTTGGGCGTCCCGGAATCAATCTGGCCGACAGAAGCGGCGAAATGCGTCTCGGCCATGCCGTTTCCGCTGCCGGAGGATGTTTATTCCGGGAAATTAAATCATAAAGCGCTTGGATTGATTTTAAAGCGTTTGGGAAACTGTGACGCGCTGGCGCTTGGCCCGGGGCTGGGCAAATCGCCGGAAATCACGCGTCTTGTATGTGAGATATTAAAAATCACGGAAAAGCCGGTTATTTTGGACGCGGACGGCATAAACGCGTTATCCGGGCATATAGATATATTAAACGCCCGCCGGGACCGCGTGACGATTCTGACGCCGCATGACGGGGAATTCGCCCGAATCACGCGGTTCACGGACGGCGACCGGGTGGGCGCGGCGCGGGATTTCGCCATGAGACACGGCTGTATATTAGTCTTAAAAGGCCATCG
Organism: uncultured Oscillibacter sp.; assembly: GCA_905236835.1. Taxonomy (GTDB): domain Bacteria; phylum Bacillota; class Clostridia; order Oscillospirales; family Oscillospiraceae; genus Oscillibacter. Next base: position 2,635 of record CAJOQY010000068.1, read on the forward strand.
GACGCTGACGGCGTCCCCCAGCGGGACGGTATTGGTCAACACAACGGGCAATTCCGGGCTTGCCAAGGGCGGGAGCGGCGACGTTCTGACGGGTATTATATCCTCGCTTCTGGCGCAGGGCGCGACGCCGGTACAGGCGGCGGCGGGCGGGGTCTGGCTTCACGGACGCGCCGGGGATCTGGCCGCCGATACCATGACGCCTTACGCCATGACCCCGGAGGATATTATTTACCATCTGCCGCGCGTTTTCATGGAAATCCATGATATAAATTATATAATATAAATTATAATAAATTATAATTTATTATAATTGTCAAGGGGGCCGGACAGTTGCGAAAATCGGGAATCGCGCTAATGATATGTATAATAATATTATTCGCGGGCTGCGCGAAATCCGCCGGACCGGGTACGCCGGATGACGCGCGCGAGAATTATCTGAATATGTCCGGCTGTGCGATGAAAGCCGTTGTGTCATGCGAACAGGACGGAATATTATGGGAATCCGAGTTAAAATGCGAATATATCCCGGACGGCGTATGTAAAATCGAGATTTTATCGCCGGAGAGCATCGCGGGCATACGGGCCGAATTAGATTCCGGGACGTGGGTTTTGCGTTACGAAGGGGCCGTTTTGAACGCCGGGACGTTAAGCCGGGAAGAAATCAGTCCGGCGGCGGCGCTGCCGTATCTGATGGACGCGATCCGGAACGGATGGCTGATCGCGGAAAGCGCGGAAAATTTGGACGATATTCCCTGTACGCGCCTGACATTCGATCAGGACGGTACGCGGACGGATAAAATTTATTCCACGCTCTGGCTCCGGCGGGACAGCGGAATCCCAATCAGAGGCGAAATCATGGTTGATAATATGACTATTTTAACCGTTGATTTTACGGATTTCGCTTTTGACACGCCGGATAATATAATATAATATAAATATAATCGCTTTGATACGCACGAGGAAAGGATACAGCCATGGAACGGATCAGCAAAGAAAATTATTATCTGGATATTGCGGAGACGGTTCTGGAACGGGCGACCTGTCTGCGCCGCGTCTATGGCGCGATTATCGTGAAAAATGACGAGATTATCTCCACGGGCTATAACGGCGCGCCGCGCGGACGCGCCAACTGTTCAACATTGGGTTACTGTTCCCGCGAAATGTTGAAAATCCCGCGCGGGGAAAGATATGAATTATGCCGGAGCGTACACGCCGAGGCCAACGCGATTATTTCCGCCAGCCGCCGCGATATGGTCGGCGGCGTGTTGTATCTGGTTGGCCGCGACGCCCGAACCGGGGAGTTATTGTCCGACGCGACATCATGTTCAATGTGCCGCCGTTTGATTATTAACGCGGGCTTGAATCGCGTGATTATCCGTAAGACGCCGGATGAATTCACGTCCGTTCCGGTGCGGGCATGGATTGACGAGGATGATTTTTCGATTCCGGAGAAAATATAAAATCTATTACGCGATTAACGCGAAATCACGGCGCGCGGCGGAATTGATATGATGGATATTAATATCATGACGGATCGTTTGTCCGGATTGTTTTAAAATAATATTTTGATACCACGCGCCGTATTTGGAAAACGAACTGGAAAACGCGCCTGTTTCGCTTAACAATCGGGCGAGCCACAGGGGAGCCGCGCCGGGGATTTTTAATTCCATTAAGATTTGTTTTTGTTCCGGCGGCAAAATGGGCAGGCCGTGATCCCCGGCGCACAGGTCAAGATGATCATCACGCCAGCGAAGATTCGTATCAAATGTAACGCGCAAATCGGGATTATCCAGCCCCTGCCACGCCTCCCGGTCATAGGCGATCATGACTTTCGCCGACGGCTGATAACTGGACATGAAATAATCAATCTCGCGGCCAATCTGTCCCAGATTTTCCGGGCGTTCGCCGTGATGAATATACCGCGCCGCCGTGTCGGCGTCTAAAATAATCCGGCGTTTGTATACCACGCCTTCATATTTTTTCTTTAATTCGATAAATACTTGATCCTGATCTCCGGGCGTGCCATAAGCGCGCATCCGGAGTTTTTCTTTATATACCGGCTTTTCCAGCGACGTGCGGATTAAATCATAATCATCCGTGTCGTAATATAAATTGCTGATCGTATAATTACTATATCGGTCGGCCTTGACATAATTTTTCATGCCGGCTTTGATTTGTTCATATTGTTCCGGCGTGAGCGGATATTTTTTTTCGATGCGTTCAAAACAGCATTGCGCGCCCATCCTGATTTCCTCCTCCGCGGCGTTTTCCGCCATGATTTGATTTTTTATTTTTTTATTTTGCTTTTCTATTCATAAAATTCGAGCCGCGCGGGAAAATTTTTGGGGTCATGGGCAGTGAAATTTTCTTTCCGGGAATATTTTATAATATTTATCACATTCCGGATCCGGAAACAAATTTTTACAAATACTGACAAAAATATGACAAAATTTGACAGATTGGAAATTCCTCTGTGCAAGTTTAAAGAAAGGCGCTATAATATTTTTATATCACAAATCCGGGCTTTCCGGTACAGAGAAAAAGAGATAAAAAATAAAATATAAATAAAGCGACGGGAAACAAGGAGGGGTCTTTTTGCTGATTCACCGTATGACCGCTTCTTTCGGGAAACTCAGGGATCACACTCTGGAATTGAAAGACGGTCTGAATATTATCGAGGCGCCGAATGAATCCGGGAAATCCACATGGTGCGCGTTTTTCATGGCGATGCTGTACGGGGTCAACAGCCGGGAGCGAGACAAAGCGGGATATATCGCGGCGAAGAATCGTTACGCCCCATGGTCCGGCGTCCCCATGGCCGGACGGCTTGACTGCGGCGCGATGGGACGGGAGATTTCCATTTTTCGCGGCACGACGCACAGGGATCGGCCTATGTCGGATTTCAGCGCCGTATTTACCGGAAGCCGGGACCCGGTGCCGGATTTGAACAGCCGCAACTGCGGAGAGATATTACTGGGCGTCACGCGCGAAGTATATGAAAGAAGCGCGTTTATCAAACAATCCGGTTTGCCGATTGGACAGAGCGCGGAACTGGAACGCCGTATCGCGTCTTTGATCGCGTCCGGCGAGGAGGACACGTCATATGCGGAGGCGTCCGAACGCCTAAAAAAACAGTTAAACCGCCGGAAACTGAACCGCTCCGGGCAGATTCCGAGATTACAGGATGAATTAAAAACCGCGCGCCGACAGATCAGTCAGGCCGACACGCTGGAAGCGCGTCTGGCCGGGGCGAAAGCGCGTCTGGATTCTCTGGAACGCCGGGAAGAGGCTTTAAACGAGGAATTGCGGTCCATGGATCGTTGGGAAGCGGCGAAAAAACGGGAGAATTTCGCCAGCGCGCGGGATACCGCCACGGAAGCGGAGGCATACGCCGCGGGATTGCGCCGTGAAATGGAAAATATTCCAAGTCTGGACGCTATCGCGCGGCTGAGAGGCGCGATTGTCAATCTGCGCAACGCGCGCGGACAGGTCGAGCGCGCGGAATCTGACGAGGAAACCGCGCGGCAAAAACTGCATGAGGCTGAGGCCGCCCTGAAAAAATCCGCTTTTGAGGGGCGTACCCCGTTGGAGGCCGAACGCCTGCCGCTGGATCTGCCGCCTAAGCCGGAAATGCCGCTGATTTTAAAATTCTATCTGGGTCTGTGTCTGGCCGCGCCGGTCTGGTTTACCATCCGGAGGCCCGACGGCGTGATTTTCACGCTTTATATTATTTTAACGCTTCTGTGACTTGGTTCCATCTGGATGATTCGTCAGCGTGAAGAAAGCTGGAATCATCTGCATGACCGCCGGGAGGAACGCCGGGCGGCGGATCTGCGGCAATACGCGATTTTATATCATTCCATGGAAGAGGCCCGGACGGAACTGACTGTCCGCGCGTCCAAATCCGAAGCCCTGCGCGCGGCGTATCTGTCCAATGAAAAATCCGTCATGCGGGAAGTCCACGCGTTCGCCCCGGATGCGCACAGTCTGGAAAAGGCCGATTCGATTTTGCGTGATTACGCGCTGCGCTGGAAAGAACTGTCCGCCGCCGAAACTTCCGCCAGAGAATCCGGACTGCGGCGCGATTTCCTGAAAGAACAGCATACAAAAGAAATACAGGACGGTCCGCCCGATCAAATTCAGCCGCCGGAACGGGACCGGGAAGAGACGGTCAAGGCGTTGGCGGCGATCCGCGCGGATGTTTCGTCCGTGCGTTCGGAAGTGGACAGATTAACCGGACAGTTGCGATTTATCGGGGACGCGGTTGTATTGCGTTCCGCCGCCGCCCATTCTCAGGACGAATTGGATATATTAGAGCAGGAATACGCCGCGATTCAGCTTGCCATGAACAGTCTGAACCGCGCCAACGCCGCCCTGCACAGCCGGTTTTCCCCCGCGCTCGGAAACCGCGCCGCCGAAATTTTCCGGATTCTGACCAACGGGCGTTATCAGGATGTCACGCTTGACCGCGCTTTACGCATTTGCGCCGACGCCGAGGGGGCGTATCGCGATATAGGCTTTTTATCAGAAGGCGCGGCGGATCAGCTTTATCTTGCCGTCCGGCTTGCGATTTGCGATCTCGTCCTGCCATCGTCGCTGACCGCGCCGGTGATTCTTGACGACGCCCTTGCCAGTTTCGACGACGAACGCTGCGCGGACGCGCTGAAATTTTTAAAAAGCGCCGCGAAAGACCGTCAGATTTTGCTTTTTACCTGCCACAGCCGGGAAGCGGCGTTTTTCGCCCGCGATCCGGAAATTCATATCCGGCGTTTGACGCCGGACGGAAACGAAATCAGATAAAAGCGCGCGAGCCGTTCCCGCTCCGGGAACGGTTTTTTTATATTTTTTCCCGTCGATCTTGTAATAAAAATCCGGATATGCTATAATAAAATTATTACACGACACCGGATATATATAATAATTATATAATTTATATAAAAATATTATATACGGGGGGGAACGCGTATGAATTCGGCGCGGTTTTTCGCGGATGATAAAAAATGTATCGGTTGCGGCAGATGCGTGGCGGTCTGTCCCGGCGGCGTATTATATCTGAATGAAAACCGGAATCCCGCGATACGGGATTTTGACGAATTCGGCTGGGACGGATGCTGGAAATGTGAACATTGTCTGGCGGTCTGTCCGAAAGGCGCGATCTCCGTTTTGGGCGACAAGCCGGAGGACAGTTTCGCGCCTGTAAATTCCGAAACCGCCGCGCCGGTTCTGGACGCGTTGATTACAAACCGGCGCTCCTGCCGGAGATATTTAAAGCGCGACGTGGAGCCGGAAGTGATAAAATCCATGTTAAATCTGCTGGCGAACGCGCCGAACGGCGGCAACAAACAACAGGTCGAGTTTACGCTGATTGATCATCTGGATCAAATGGACAAATTCCGGAAAATCGCGTATGCGGAAATGGAACGTCTGGCGGCGCGGGAGATTTTTCCGGCGGGATATGACCGAAAATCATATGAACAGTTGAAAAACTGGGAAAAGACGGTCCGGCCTGATATGCTGTTCTGCGGCGCGCCGCATATTTTAATCCCGCACGCGCCGCTCGGACGCGGGGAACCGCGTCCGGATACGCTGATTGCTTGTAGTTATTTTGAGATCATCTGCGCGTCACGGGGCCTTGGCAGTATCATGATGACGTTTCCATTGGATGTATTAAATCTCATGCCGGAAGTCAAATCCATGCTGGAAATCCCGCAAGAGCATTTTATTGGCGTAATCATCGGATTTGGGTATCCGCAAATTTCATACGCGCGCGGGACGCAAAGAAAAATTTCCCCGGAACGGATTCACCGCCCGGAGATATAATCAAATATTATATCAAAAAATTCGCGTACAGGGGAATCAAAAGGAGATAAAATTTATGGACGCGCGGGATTGTTTAAAAATGCTTCGTGAAATACGGGACGTGGTATTCTCGACGGCGGATCAAAACGGAATGCCCCACGCCCGGATTATTGATGTCATGCTTGTGGAAGATGAGAAATTATATTTCTGCACGGCGCGGGGAAAAGATTTTTATCAGGAATTGATTCAAAACGGAAATCTTGCCGTGACGGGACTCAATCGCGAATGGCAGACAGTCCGGCTGACGGGGAAAGCGGTTCGCTTGGATGATCAAAAACACTGGATTGACCGGATTTTTGCCGAAAATCCGTCGATGAATGACGTTTATCCGGGAGAGAGCCGATATATTCTGGACCCGTTTTGCATCGCGTCCGGGAAACTTGAGTTTTTTGATCTTGGCAAATCCCCGATTACGCGTTATTATTTCGCGTTCGGCGGCGAAAATATATCCGAACATGGATTTTACATCACGGACGGCTGTATCGGCTGCGGGACCTGCGCGGAAAACTGTCCGCAACAGTGTATTGAGAGCGGGGAGCCGTATATGATTCAACAGGATCATTGTCTGCATTGCGGACTGTGCGCGGAAAACTGCCCGACGGAAAGTATTGTCCGCCGGGGAAACGCGTAAAAGATATGATATATCTATCAAAATCGCCGTTGATCGCGTCATTTGGATGATAAAATATCTTTTTCGTGTTTGAAGCCCCAAAGCATCATGGCATAAAACACCGGAAGCAAATCCCGGCCCATTTCGGAGAAGGAATATTCCACATGAGGCGGAATTTCGTTGAACTGCTCGCGCGTTACCAGCCCATCCCGCACCAGTTCCCGCAGGGCATTGGTCAGCGTGGTATTGGTAATGCCGGGCAGTTGTTTTTTTAATTCGCCGAAGCGGATTTTATCATGAATACAGAATTGATATAAAATCCGCGATTTCCATTTACCCTGTATCATGAGCAGCAACAGCGTCACGGGACAATTGCCGTTTTCGGTCAGAATTCCGTTTTTGACTTCTTGAAGATATTCCTCGTAAGATAAATCATCCCGTTTTCCCCGCATGACATGACTTCCTTTCATAAATAATATAATATATAATATTATAATAATATAATATTATTTTAGTATAAATTTTTAGTACGTTTTTTGATACTATGTTAAAAATTTTTGCGTACTTGATTTTATCAACGGATACAGTATAATCTATATACTGTTAAAAAGTCAATCAATACGCGAGCGGATTCAAGCGTATCAAATCATCAAGATAGGGATTTGAATATCATGATTCATGAAATATTAAATCTATTTCAAACCCGGCACGAGTTTTTTATAAAACTATTATCCGAGCATTTGCGGATTTCCGTGATCGCGATTGTACTCGCGATGATCATCGGCTTGTCGATTGGGATTGCCATCAGCGAGTGTCCGCCGACAGCGAAACCCGTTATGACGATTGTAAATTTTATTTATACAATTCCGTCAATTTCGCTTTTGGGATTTTTAATCCCGCTTTCCGGAATCGGAAATATCACGGCGATTATCGCTTTGACGGTTTACGCCTTATTGCCCATGGTACGAAACACGCATACGGGATTGACGAATATCAATCCGCTTTTGATCGAAGCCGCTGTCGGGATGGGCTGTACGAAAAGACAGGTATTGATGAAAATTAAACTTCCGCTTGCCATGCCGGTAATGATCGCCGGAATTCGCAATATGGCCGTTATGACGATTTCACTGGCGGGAATCGCGTCTTTTATTGGCGCGGGCGGTTTGGGCGTGGCGATTTATCGCGGGATTACGACGAATAATAAAGCTATGACGCTGGCGGGAAGTCTGTTAATCGCGCTGTTGGCGATTATCGCGGATCTTTTGATTGGCGTAATAGAAAAGCGAACGCGAAAGCATCAGGCGTAAGCGGGAACATGATCGGGGGTATATGAATATGAAAAGCGCGTGGAATCGGGTGGAATTATTATCGCTGGCGGCGGTTGCGATTATATTAATTACGCTGTCCGGGTGCGGCGGAAATCATCATCAGAAATCGCCTGTAATTCATATGGCGACAAAGCCCATGACGGAACAGCATATTATGGGCTATATGATGAAAGATTTGATTGAACAGGAGACGGATTTGTCCGTTGAGATTACGCAGGGCGTTGGCGGAGGCGTGGCGAATATTCAGCCCGCGATGGAAAAGGGCGATTTTGATTTCTACCCGGAATATACCGGCACCGGCTGGAACGCGGTATTAAAAGAAGAAAGTTTATATGATGAAAGTATGTTTGATCAATTGCAATCCGGCTACGCGGAATTTGACATGACATGGGCCGGAATGCTGGGATTTAATAATACATTCGGAATCGCCGTGACAAAAGCGGCGGCGGAAAAGTATCATTTAAAAACTTTTTCGGATTTGGCCGCCGTATCCGGGGATTTGAAATTCGGCGCGGAATATGATTTTTTCGAGCGCGAGGACGGCTATGAGGCTTTAAAAAATACTTATGGAATGGATTTCGCCGACACGATGGATCTGGATATTGGTTTAAAATACGACGCGATCAATCAGGGCAAAATCGACGCGATGAATATATTTACCACCGACGGACAGCTTGCCATATCGGATATTGTCGTATTAGAAGATGATAAAGGCCTGTATCCGTCGTATATGTGCGGATTTGTGGTCCGGAATGAGATATTAGAACAATATCCGGAATTGGATAATATATTTAATATAATAACCGGATTGATTGATGACAGCGAAATGGCGGAAATGAATTATCAGGTTGAGGCGGAAGGCGTGGAGCCGGAAGAAGCCGCGCGGGATTTCTTGCGCGCGAAAGGTTTATGGCATGCCTGAAAAGAAAACGCGGCCTGATAATCTCGCGAACGCGATAGAATACCGGCATATCCGGATGGATTACGACGGAAAAAATATCATCCCGGATTTGAATCTTGAGATCAAAAAAGGCGAATTTGTGACCGTGATCGGTTCGTCTGGGTGCGGCAAAACGACGATTTTAAAAATGGTCAACGCGTTAATATCGCCGACAGCCGGTGAAATTTTCGTGGATGGAAAAAATATCCGGGAATATGATTTAATCGCGTTACGGCGCAATATCGGCTACGCGATTCAGGGGAGCGTATTGTTCCCGCATATGACAGTGGAAAAAAATATCGCGTTCGTGCCGGATTTGTTAAACCAAAACGACCGGAAACGGACAAGAGAAGCGGTCAGAAAATGGGTGAAAATCGTCGGACTGGATGAGGATATGTTGTCGCGCTATCCGAATCAATTATCGGGCGGACAGCAACAGCGCGTCGGAATCGCGCGGGCGCTGGCGGCGTCGCCGGATTTGCTTTTAATGGATGAACCGTTCGGGGCCGTGGATGAAATCACGCGCGCGAGTTTACAGGATGAGATTTTACGGATTTATCACGAGACGGGCATTACGATTTTATTCGTCACGCATGATATAAACGAGGCGTTGAAGCTGGGGACGAAAATACTTGTCATGGATCACGGGGAAGTCACGCAATACGCGCCGCCGGATGAAATACGCGCCAATCCCGCGAATGATTTTGTAAAAATCCTGCTTGCCCGGGCGATGTAAATGATCATCATATACGCGGGATATAAAATTTTAAATCGCCGACAGGGAGAAGATTATGTTTATGTCGCCTCTCATATGAGGGGCGTGGATTGAAATTGGAAAAATTTGAAAAATCAGAAAGACATGAAAGAGCAAGATCACATGATAGAATTATTAGCGCGGGCGATTCGTGATTTTCAGGTGATTATCATCGGCGCGGGCGCGGGATTGTCCACATCCGCCGGATTTGTCTATTCCGGAGAGAGATTTGACAAATATTTTCACGATTTCGGCGAGAAATACGGATTTCAAGATATGTATTCCGGGGGCTTTTATCCGTATCCGACGGAAGAGGAAAAATGGGCGTATTGGAGCCGTAATATTTTTGTGAATCGCTATTTAGACCCGCCAAAGCCGGTTTATCAGAATTTGCTGGATTTAATCCGGGAAAAGGATTATTTTGTATTAACAACAAATGTCGATCATTGCTTTCAAAAAGCCGGATTTGACAAGAAAAGATTATTTTACACGCAGGGGGATTATGGCTTGTTCCAATGTTCGGAGCCGTGCCGTCAGGAGACGTGGGATAATGAAAAGATTGTTCGTGAAATGATGGAAAGGCAAAACAATACGCGTATTCCGTCGGATCTGATTCCGCGCTGTCCCAATTGCGGGAAGCCTGTCAGCATGAATCTGCGCGCGGATGA
>CAJOQY010000069.1 GCA_905236835.1 uncultured Oscillibacter sp.
ACAAGGCTCTCATCCTTCTGATTCCGCGTTGACACACGGGCGTAAATGATTCCTGTCCCACCGTTGCAATGTTACAGTGGATACGTTTAGCAAATTCGCTCAACTTGTAGTTTTTCACATTCGATACGTTCATGAGAAGCACTTCATTACTTTTATCGACCGAATACTACAAAATTCAATTGGCGAATATATCTAAATACTATTAACTATATTTGTATATATTTTTAGTTGTTTAACAAATCTCCTGTCCTGTTTCCGCCGTTTCATCCCGATTTTCTTCCGTATCATTCAAATTTTCCGGATTCCCCGTATCATCCGGCTCCTCCGCGTATTCGACATTCCGTAAAATATCCAGTACCCGCGCCCCGCGCAACATCGAATTATCTCCCTCAAACTGTAACTCCGGCGTATAACGTAACCGCAAAGCGCGTCCGAGTTCCCGGCGCAGAAATCCCGACGCCGATTTCAGACCCTTTAATACATCCGCTTCCCGCGATTTATCCAATACGCTGATATAAACTTTGCAATAACGCAGATCATTCGTCACTTCCGCGCGAGTGACGGATACCATTCCGGCCTGATTCACACGCGGATCTTTCAGCCGCCGGATCAGCGCGGACAGTTCCCGCTGGACTTCCTCGTTAATGCGTCCGATACGATTTCCGGGCATTTTATATCAATCTCCTCTCCGACAGCTTTCAATCAAATCGCGCTTATTTCCGGATAAATTTCTGATCCGACGCCGGTACGCCGGATTCGTCAGACAAATAACGCTCCGCCGTCATACGCAAATCATATTTTTCGCGCAGATTGGCAATCACGCCCATCATCGGCGACGCGTGGTGCGCGTCAATCGCCGCCTGATTCTCCCAACTGTCGATTAATAAAACCGTCTCCGGGTCTTGCGTAGATATAAAATAATCATAGCGCAGATTGCCGGATTCGGCGCGGATTTTCGCCACCGTGCCGCTGGATACCATTTCCTCCGCGAATTTACGGGCGGCGTCGTCTTTGCCCGTGTAATATAAATTCATCGTGATACTCATACATCATAACCCCTTTTTTAATTTTATATTATTTTTATTATTTTATCCTGTTTTACGTTTACGCATGGGGAGACGGGGCGGCTGTTTGCAATATAGCGGGCAAACCCCGCGGGACGGCGGCGAAAACCGCCGCCCCATGTTATTTTATATTAATTTATATTATTTTAACGGGGAATTTCCTCCATCGTGAACGCTTCGATTATATCCCCTTCTTTTATATCATTAAATTTATCGATCGTCATGCCGCATTCGTAATTCTCCGCGACTTCTTTCGCGTCGTCTTTGAAGCGTTTCAGCGACGCCAGCGCGCCTTCATGAATCACAATGCCGTCACGAACCACACGCACGGAAGTGTTGCGAACGATCTTGCCCTGCTGGACATAACATCCCGCGACGGTTCCAATCCCGGAGACGTGATAAATTTTCCGCACTTCCGCGTGACCTAATACCACTTCACGGTATTTCGGGGCTAACATTCCCTTCATAGCGGCTTCTATCTCGTCAATACAGTCATAAATTACGCGATACATCCGCATATCGACGTTTTGACGCGCCGCGTCATCCCGCGCCGCCGCGTCCGGACGGACGTTAAAGCCAACAATAATCGCGTTGGATGACGCCGCGAGCATGACATCCGATTCGTTAATCGCGCCCACTCCGCCGTGAATCACGCGGACATTGACTTCGTCGTTTGATAATTTCTCAAGCGACGCTTTCAACGCCTCCACACTGCCTTGCACGTCGCCTTTGACGATCAAGGCCAGTTCTTTCCGTTCGCCCGCCTGAATCTGATCAAATAAATTTTCAAGAGATACTTTCTGGACCGGCGCGGCGGCTTTCGCGCGTTCTTCGGTTTTACGCTGTTCGACCAGCGCCCGCGCCATCCGTTCATCGGCGACGGCGAAAAACGGACTGCCCGCTGTCGGCGCCTCTGACAATCCCGCGATTTCCACAGGCACGGACGGCCCGGCGTTCTCCAGACGATTCCCCCGGAAGTCTAACATTGTCCGGATACGCCCGACGGCTGTCCCGGCTATGATAATATCGCCCGGTTTTAACGTCCCGTTTTGTACCAACAGCGTCGCCACGGGCCCCCGGCCTTTGTCTAATCGCGCTTCTATGACGGTTCCCGACGCGGCTCGATTCGGATTCGCTTTTAATTCTTCCATTTCAGCCGTTAAAATTACCATTTCAAGCAAATTCTCAATGCCGATTTTCTTTTTGGCCGAAATCTGACAGCAGATCGTATCCCCGCCCCAGTCCTCCGGGACAAGTCCGTGTTCCGTTAATTGCTGTAATACCCGATCCGGATTCGCGTTTTCTTTATCGATCTTATTGACAGCCACAATAATCGGGATATTCGCCGCTTTCGCGTGGTTAATAGATTCTATCGTCTGCGGCATAATGCCGTCGTCCGCCGCGACCATTAAAATCGCAATATCCGTAATCATCGCGCCGCGCGCCCGCATGGACGTAAACGCCTCGTGTCCCGGCGTATCCAGAAACGTAATTAATTTGCCGTTGATCTCCACCTGATACGCGCCGATATGCTGTGTGATGCCGCCGGCCTCTCCCGCCGCCACGGACGTATGCCGGATGGTATCTAATAACGTCGTTTTGCCGTGGTCCACATGACCCATGACGACGACAACCGGCGCGCGGGGTTCCAATTCCTCCGGTTTGTCCTCGTGTACGTCGATTAATTTTTCCTCAATCGTCACCACGATTTCGCGTTCGACTTTACAGCCCATTTCCTCGGCGATAATCGCGGCGGTATCGAAATCAATAAACTGACTGATGGACGCCATGATTCCGTTTTTCATCAGGCATTTGACGACTTCCGCGCCGGTTTTCTTCATGCGCGACGCCAGTTCGCCCACGGAAATCTCGTCCGGAATCTGGACTTTCACCGGCGCTTTCCGCGCGATTTCCATATGCAGGCGGCGCATACGCTCGGCCTCGTCCTGACGGCGTTTATTGGACATCTGTCCGCCGCGCCGCTGTTGATTGGAAGAACGGATTTTTTGTTTGCCGCTCTTCTGTTGCTGCTGCATACGCTGTCCGCGCTGTCCGCCCAGATCTTCCAGACGTTCATCGTATTTTTCCAGATTCACGTCGCCGCCTGTACGGGTATCGACAATTTTTTTCTGCGGCACACGGGAGCGCGGCTGTGAATTATTATTATCCGCCTGTTTCGTCTGACCGGACGGATTTCCGGCGGGCTTTCCGGTTGATTTGGGTTTTATATCCGGTTTGTCTTTCGCCCTGTCCGGTTTATTATAATTCGCTTTCGCGTCCGGTTTTCCGTCGGGTTTGAATCTGGCTTTCGCGTCCGCCTTGCCGCCGGATTTGGACGCGGCTTTTGTGTCCGGCTGGCTGTCGGACTTGGACGCGGCGACAACTTCCGCGCCTGTATTCGGCTCCCGCGCCGCGTCGTCACCGCTTTCCGGCTGATTGTCGGAATTGGACTCGGCGGGTTTGCCATCGGAGTTTGATCCGGCGGACGCGCCGTTTGATTCCGATTCAGCCGTTACGCCGTCAGACTTTGATTCCGTTGTCACGCTGTCAGACTTGTCGTTTGTTTCGGCTTTCGCGTCCGCTTTTTCGGCGGACGCATCCCCGGACGCTTCGGCGGCGGGCGCGGCGTCCTGTTTGGCGTCATTTCCGTCCGGGAACGCCGCCGCTTCCGGATTTGTTTCCGGTTGTTCTTCCGGCTTTTCTTCCGCTTCCGTTTTCGGCGTCTCTTTCGGTTTCACATCGGCGTAAATCGCCTCAATCCCCGAAACCTGATGGCGCTGGGTCAGATACTCAAAAATCACGGACAGTTCGTGATCATTGAGGGATTGTTGATAATTGCGGGGTTTCAATCCATATGCGGAAAGAATTTCCATAATCCGCTTGGAAGGCAGTCCGAAGTCTTTCGCCACTTCGTGTACTCTGTATTTTTCACTTTTAGCCAATCAAATGCACCTCTCGTTACGCGCCGACCCGGCGGCTGGAATAAAATATGTCAGGGATTCCGGCTTCCGCCCCGTTTGGGCGGGCGTGGCCGGGCGCGGGATTTTGATTTTGTCACGCCGGACCATTTCCGGGTACGCTCTGTTCCGCCGCGCTTTTCATGATAATTTTTCTCATGATTCTCATGATTTTTATAATCTTTGTGATGATTCTCACGGGTTTTGTCGCGGATTTGATCGTGATTTTTCTCACGGGCTTTGTCGTGGCTGTCGTCATGGGTTTGATCGTGACTCTTTCGCTGATTTTTTCGTTTTTCCGGCGTTCCGGCGGCGATTTTCCCCCGTCCGCCGGTATGTCCGCCCTCGCGTTTGCGTTCCGCCGCGCGGCGCGATTTGATTTCCAGTTTTTCCAGCGCGGATCCGAACGCTTCCGGGGACGCGGACGCCAGACGCCGGACCAGCGCGATGGCAAGCCCCAAATCCGTCAGCGCGGCGACGGATACGGATTTCCCGCCGAGACTGTGTCCCAGCGCCTCGCCGGAACAGGGCAGCGTGATCATCAGGCAGCCCGCCGTTTCCGCCAGCCGGATTCCGTTCCGGCGGGTACGCTCCGACGCGTCCTGACTGAGTATGATTAAACGCGCTTTCCCCGCGCGGGCCGCGTCCGTTACGGAATCCGCGCCGACCGCCAGCCGCCTTCCCCGCAGCGCCAGACCCAGCAGGGAAAGGCAATTATTTTCTTCCATTGATTCCTCCGATCCCCGTTTTTACCCGGTATCCGAACCCGTTTGTTCTTTTCGTTCCGTTTCCGCCGCCTGTTCCATCTCCGTCTCCAGAGCGTCAAAAATATCCGGCGGTATCGCGGTTTTTAACACGCGTTCCAGAGAACGGGACTTTCTCGCCTTCCGCAGACAGTCCGGATTCCGGCACAGATACGCGCCGCGCCCGGGCAGTTTGCCCTTCAAATCCAGACGGATCATCCTGTCCGGCGATTTGACCACCCGGATCAAATCCGGTTTGTCCCGCGCTTCCCGACAGCCCACGCATTGCCGCCGGGGGATTTTTTTCACGTTTGGCATTGTCCGGACCGCCTTTCTTTTCCATAAAATCCGTCATTCTTTCCGCTTTCGCGCGGGATATATTTTATTATATTTTTATATTTTATATTTATTTTATTATATTAATATATTAATCTTCCCAGTCCATTTCCGTCATCAGCCTGTCAAATTCCCTCAGCGTTTCCGGATCGCCGCCTTCCAGCCCGATTTCCTCTTTCGTGTCCCATTTCGCGTCCGCTTCGGCGTCGTCGCGCGCGTTCTCGGGTTTGGCGTCGCCGACTTTTGGCGCGGGCGGCGCGGGCGGCCAGTTTTCGTCAATATCTTTCGCGCTCGCGGCTTTAATATCAATTTTACAGCCGGTCAGTTTCGCGGCCAGACGCGCGTTCTGCCCCTCCCGGCCAATCGCCAGCGACAATTGATGATCCGGCACAATCGCGCGGCAGAAACGACCGTCCGGGGATACGCGCACTTCCGTCACGTTCGCCGGGGACAGCGCCGCCGAGATGAATTTCGACATATCCTCATCATATTTAATAATATCAATCTTTTCCCCGCGCAGTTCCGCCACGACATTGGCCACGCGCTGTCCGCGCGGACCGACGCACGCGCCCACCGGGTCCACATTCTCATCATTGGACCAGACGGCCAGCTTGCTCCGGCTTCCCGCCTCGCGCGAAATGGATTTGATCTCCACTGTCCCGTCATATAATTCCGGCACTTCCAATTCAAACAAGCGCCGCACCAGTCCGGGATGTGTACGCGAAATCAAAATCTGCGGCCCTCTTGTGGACCGGTTCACGCTGACAATATAGACTTTCAGCAGCATTCCGTCCACGATTTCCTCGCCGGGAATCTGTTCGCTTTGCGTCAATAAAACTTCCGTGGTCTCGTTCCCGGTTCCGATTTTTACGGTCGCGTTGCCGTTGCGGGGATCTACGCGCATGACGGTCCCGGTCAGAATTTCATGCTGTTTGGAACTGAATTCATCATAAATCATGCCGCGTTCGGCTTCCCGCAAGCCCTGTATAATCACCTGTTTCCCGTTTCCGGCGGCGATCCGGCCAAATTCCACGTTATCCACCGGAATATTGACCTCGTCCCCGGGTTCGTAACGGGCGTAAATCTTTTTCGCCTCTTCCAGTGAAATCTCATTGCCGGGATTCGTGTAATCCTCATCCGCCACCACTTTTTTGACCACGAACATCCGCAGGGTTTTTGTCTCTTTGTCCGTGTCGATTTCCACATTGTCCACGCCCGGATGATCCCGCTTATACGCGGAAACGATGGCCTGTGTGATTTTTTCCAGCATAAAAGCCTGAGGAATGCCGCGATCTTCTTCCAACAGCGCGAGCGCGTTGAAAATCTCGGCGATATTCATCCCCACGGGTTCTTTTTGCTTTTTGCGTTTCATACCCGATTTCTCCTTCATATCCCCTGTGTTAAAATTCCACGCGCAGGCGGACAAGGGCGATTTCCTGTCCGTCAAATTTTTCATCCGCGCCGCTGTCCGCGCTGATTGTGACGGCGCCCGTCAGATCATCATACGCGCGCAGAACGCCGGGGAATTCTTTCCGACCGTCCCGCGCCTGATATAATTTCACCAGAACGGGGGAATTTAAAAACTTTTTAAAATCATCCGGACGTTTTAACGCCCGTTCCGCCCCGGCTGACCCGACTTCCAGCGTGTAACTCTCCTCAATCGGATCAGCCTCGTCCAATAAATCCGACAACACGCGCGAAACCGCCTCACAGTCCAGAATATCCACGCCGCCTTCTTTGTCCAGAAAAATTCTCAAATACCATGTCCCGGCTTCTTTGACGTATTCCGCGTCCCACAGTTCACAGCCCCGCTCGGCGATGACCGGCGCGGCCAGCCGCGCGGCCAGTTCCGCGATTTGTCCGGCCCGGTTTGGTTGACTCTTTTTTTTCATAATAATATTTACTTTCCTCTCCGAAACGAAAGAAAAGAGCGGACCCGCGGCCCACTCCATTCATTCCACTTACTGCTTAACATATTCATTATAACATCATTTTTTGTCAATAGCAATAGTTTTTTTATATTTTTTATATTTTTATATTTTTTATATCTTAATTCCCCCTCCGGCGTTTCATGAGGCCGGAGAGGGAATTTTAATAATTTTGAATATTTTATTAAATATTTTATCCGCGTTTGCGGGACGCCGCTTTCAACTCGTCCGGCGCCTGACGCCGCGCCTTGATGACAACCGCCGTCAAAGCGAATAACGCGATCGCGTTGGGCAGAACCATCAACTGGTCAAACATATCCTGCAATTCCCAGACAAGATCGATCCGTAAAATTGTCCCGGCGAATGTAAACAGAATCGCGATCAGCGTATAAATAATATTCGCCTTCTGGCCGAATAAATAAATCATATTAATTCGCCCGAATAAATTCCAGCTCAAAATCGTCGAGAAGGCGAAGAAGAACAGGCACACGGCCACGAACATCGCGCCGTAACGATCCCCGCAGACCGTACCGAATGCCATTTGAGATAAATTGCCGCTGTTAATCGTGGCTTTCAATCCGTCCGTGTAGCCGTTTTCCAGCGGACCGCCGGGGACGTAAAGCGTCGAGATAATCACAAACGCGTTGAGCGTCAATACAATAAAAGTATCAATAAACACGCCCATCATGGCGACGACGCCTTGATCGTGCGGCTTTTCCACGTTGGCTTGGGCGTGCGCGTGGGGCGTGGAACCCATGCCGGCCTCATTGGAAAATAATCCGCGTTTCGCGCCCTGACTGATCGCGATTTTCAGCGCCGCGCCGAACCCGCCGCCAATAATCGCCTGCGGCTGGAACGCGTATTTGAAAATCATGCCGATTGTCGCCGGAATATAACGGATCCGGATAATTAACACAATCAAGCCGCCCAGAAGGAAGAACGCCGCCATTAAAGGCACGATTTTTTCCACCACGGACGCCAGTCTTTGAATGCCGCCCAGAAGTACCGCGGCGCATAACGCGGCGAGAATCAAGCCCATGATCCAGCGCGGAACGCCGAACGCCGTCTCAAACGTATTACCTATCGAATTGGACTGCACCATCGCGCCGAA
>CAJOQY010000070.1 GCA_905236835.1 uncultured Oscillibacter sp.
CAGATTCTCCACCGGGACAATGCCTTTCGCCCGGATACGCAAATATCCGGACATCCCGGTTTCCCCCGTCAGCGTTGAGATTAAAAAATCACGCAGAATATTTTCCCTTTCAATCATAGAAATCGGACGGTCAAAAAATTCCGGCAGAATGATAAAATTCACGGCAATGTCATTTTCAGAAGCCGGGAGAATCTCATGACGGACGTTTTGATTTAAAAATAACAAATCCCCTTCTTCCAAAATCATTTTATCACGCTGATCCAAAATATGCGTGGTCTGTCCCGCGCACATATAAACCAGTTCCACATAATTATGACGATGGCTGGGGAATCTGGCGAAACGGGTATGCGGACGGATGGTAATCAATTTGCCCTTTTTTAATAACATGGCGCTGTCCACAACGAAATCGCCGCGTGACGTGTACAACTCCCGGCGGAGATTCTGGCCGTCCAGTATGGCTTGTTCCTCCGGCGTGATAATTCTCAATCGCTCCAGCAGTTCCCGGCGCATGACAAATCCACCTCCTGTTTAAAAGCATAACACAAGCGGCAGTCAATTGCAAGCGCGCAATTGTCGTTGACCGGCATTGAATTTATATTGATTGTCATGGATTCGCGCGATCGCGAATTCACGCGCGATAAACGCGACAAAAAAGAGCGTCGGCGTTTTTTCGCCGTCGCCCTTGAAAGTTCAGCCCATGAATGATAGCCATTTTGTGACAATCAGCTTTTCATATCCGAAAAAAGACAGCCTTCCCGCATGGTATAAATAACATCCGCGTATTTGGCCGCTTCCCGTTCGTGCGTGACAAGCAAGACCGCCGCGCCTTGATTGGCCGTGTTCCGTAATAATTTTAATATCATTTCCGTATTTTCGTCATCCAGATCGCCTGTGGGTTCATCCGCCAGTAAAATTTCCGGTTCCCGGATCAAAGCGCGGGCAATCGCCATCCGGCGAAGTTCCCCGCCTGACAACGCGTCCGGCCAGCTGTCTTTTAAACGCGCGATTCCTACTTGTTCTAATAATTTTACCGCTTTTTGATTCCATTCATCCGGCTTTTCCGCGCCGTCCTGATACATCACACAGGGCAATATGATATTTTCCAGAACCGTTAAGCTATGCAAACCTGTCTGTCCCTGCGGGATAATTCCGATTTTACGCCCGCGCAGTTTCGATCGCGCTTTATCATCTAAATTATATAAATCCTGATTTTTAATATATATCATTCCATCCGTAGGCTTTAACAGTCCCGCGAGCATATGCAACAGCGTACTTTTGCCGCTTCCGGAACGTCCGGTAATCTCCGTCAACGCGCCTGATTTTAATTCGATATTCACATCTTTTACGGCGTAAAAAAAATTGCTTTGTCCCGTCATACGGAAAAAACGTCGGCTGATATTTTCCGCCCGCAACATTTTAAAATCATCCCCCCGGCGGTATATTTACGCGCGCCTCACGCGCCAAATATATATTTATTTTTTGCGCGCGAATCATAATTTTTATTATCTCACGCGTTTTCCCGCAATAACAAAGCCGTTTCGCCGCGATTTAATTTCAACGCGAAAAACGCGGCGGGCAACGCCCCGGCAATCACTGTCAATAAAATCGAAATCATCAATAAAATCAATATCCAAACCGTTCCCGGCATCAAATACGGCAAAGCCAGACTTTCCCGGATCAGCGTACTGAACGGCGTGACGCATAACGCCGTAATCAAGACGCCCAGCGCGCCGCCGATAAAATTTATCAACGCCGACTCCGTCAATATCAATCCCGCGATCATGCCGCTGGACGCGCCAATCACGCGCAACACGCCAAACTCCCGCGTCCGTTCCCGGACAATCATTCCGGACGCCGCCGCCAAAATCCCTATAGATAATATCCAAATCGCGCCGATTAAAATCCCAATCACGCGCGAAACGCCCGACAATCCCCCGGCGATACCGGCAATCATATTTTTTGACCGCGTCGCCTCCACGCGCCGGACGTGTAAATTTATATCATCCGTCACGGATTCAATATTATATCCGTCCTTGACCCGAACCAGAACCGATGAAACGGACTGATCCGCGTTCACATTATCAAACGCGTGAAATCCCAGCGCCCGCGCGTTTTTCATCATATTTCTAATCGTATTCATGTTAGCATATACCGCGTAATCCAAGCCCGTTCCGGTTTTGTCCAGCCGCGCGACAATCTCACATTCCGTATTATAAAATACCAGCTTTTTATTTTTTGGAACCGTGATTCCGCTCCCCACAATCACTTCCCCGTCGTTAATTATATTATTATTATTTTTTTTATAATTTTCCCGAATCCAAGGCCGGATTAAAAAATCCGTTTCCGGCTCAAAGCCCGTAAGCTGTACCGGCACGGAACAACAGCCCGCGCTCGCCGACGCTAAAAAAAACCGCGGCGACGCGGTTTCCACGCCGTCCATATTGCGGATTTTTTCCAGACAAGAACTGTCCATGTAAAAATATCCGGGAATGCCTTGCAATAAAATCGCTTCCAGCGTCCCGTGGCTTCGCGCCTGATTGGGGATGACCACCACATCCGCGCCGAGTCTGGATTCATAGCTTGCGAGCCCGCGCCGCAGACTTGTTATCACAACCGCCCCGGCGGACATCGAAAACGACAACGCAGCCGCCAGAAAGATCAGCGCCGCCGTCCGGACCGGACGCCGCTTTAAATTCTTTACCGACAACATCCGTTCAAACTTCATCGCGATTCCTCCATTTATGATCACTTTCGTTTTATCATCCGTCTCCATACGGCAATCGCGGCGGAACGCGATAATAAATTCTCCATATCAATCCCGGCGGGACAGATATTCCGGCACGCCAGCGACTTTCCACAGCCGTTATAAATATATTTTTCATAATTCCCGGACAATTCCCGCTCCGCTTCCCCGGATTCCCGGATTAAAATTCTTGACATCGGAACCGCCGCCGACATCCCGAAAAATTGATTGAACGGATCAAAATTCGGACAGACTTCCAGACAGCATCCGCATTGCAGACACCGTGACGCCTCATACGCCGCGTCCGTCTCTTTCCGCGCCGTTTTCATATTTTTATCTATCCCCGCCGCGTGATTAAATTTATTTATATTATCATTTTTCAGCCACGCCCGCGCCGTTTTGAGATTTTCATATAAAACGCTCCTGTCCGATATTAAATCCGCTATCACGGGAAATTTTCTCAACGGCTCTAATCTAATCTCAATCGCGCGTTGATTTTTTATATAATTTTTATAATCTTTCTCGCTATATAATCTCGTACCGCAAGCCAGCGCGGGACGATTGTTAATTACCATCGCGCACGCGCCGCATTTTTTTTGCAGACATCCATATTCCCACTGAATCAACGGCGCGGGATTGCCGTCCATATCCCGCAAATCCTCCCGCTCGTTTAATCTTGACAACGCTGTGGCCACTGTCTCCGCGCCGTCTTTCGGCGTGTATAAAAAACTCCGCCAGTACGATTTCGCGTCCGGATTTTCACGGCGTAAAATACTAATTTTTATCTCTATATCTATCTTTTTTATTTTATCATCCAAGTGATCGAAATTATCATTGATTTTATCCCGCGCCGCCGTCATTTTCCGTCCCTCTTTCCGGGATTTCCCGAAATTCAATCTCTATTCTTTCATTCTTAACGCTTTTATCATTTCCGCCGCCGTCCTGATTTTTCAATCTCGCGACTGTCGTTTTACGAAACCGCGTATCATCCCGCGACGGAAAATCCGTCCGGAAATGCGCTCCCCGGCTTTCCCGCCGTTCCAACGCGCTTGATAACATCGCTTTCCCCAATAATATCTTATATCGCAAGATATTATTTTTATTTATATTATTATTTATATCATCACGCCGATTATCAAAATACTTGTTCAGCAAATTATCAATCCTGTCCAGCGCGGCGCGGATCGTTATTTCATCCCGGATAATCCCCAAGCCGGAACGCAGAATCTCCCCAAGTTTTGATATACACGCCGTCTCCGCCGCGCTTTCTATATAGCCAATATATTTTTTTTCATCCGATTCCGTTTCTTTTCCATCTCTATCTGTCTTTCTTGTATTCCCATCCCGCGAGTGATTATTATCAAACTCTAACGCGCTGTCCGCCGCGACGCTTCCGCCGTATAATGCCGCTAACATCGAATTTCCGCCCAAACGGTTCGCGCCGTGATACTGGCACGCGCATTCCCCCGCCGCGTATAATCCATTCATATTCGTACAGTGTTTTTGATTGACCAAAATTCCGCCCATAAAAAAATGAATCCCCGGGCTGACCTGTATCGCCTCTTTCGCCGGGTCTATATTTAAATAATATTTTAATTCTTTTCTTAAATCATCCAGTTTTCGTTTCCAGATTTCATCATCCAGCCCCGTCATATCTAAATATACAGGCCCGTAACCGTTCAGACGCGATTTCTCCATTTCACGGGAGATTATATCCCGCGGCGCGAGGTTGCCCCATTCCGGATATGATTCCTCCATGAAATAATATTTCGCGCCGTTTCGTGTGATATATAATCTTCCGCCCTCACCACGCGCCGCCTCACTGATTAATAATCTCTTGCCCGGAATTTGAACCGTCGTCGGATGATATTGCGAAAATTCAAGATTGCCAAACTCTATGCCATATGAAAACGCAATCGCCGCCGCGTTTCCGGTATTCCATACGCTTCCGGTGGTCTGTCCGGGAAACAAGCCGTTCAATCCGCCCGACGCTAAAATAACCGGCCCTGTTAAATTCAAATATTTTCCCGTCCAAATATCACGGATCATCACACCCGCGCAATATTTTCGATTGCCCTGACCGCCGTTTCCCGGCATAATATTAAAATCCATCAATTCATGATGTGAAAATCTCGCGATATACCCTGAATCTTCATATTCCCGCGCTTTGTCAATCAACGCCGTCATGATAATTTTTCCGGTACTGCTTTTGGCATACGCCGTGCGTTTTTTCTTTTGTCCGCCGAAATTACGCAGAATTAATCTTCCGTTCTCATTTTCCAACGGCGCGCCCAGATTCACCAGCCATTGAACAATCTCCGGCGCGTGTCTCGTCAAATTTTCCACGGCGTATCCGTCCGCTAAATCCGCGCCTCCGCGCATCGTGTCTATATAATGCTCCCGCCAGTGATCGCCTTCGCCCATCGTATCCACCGCCGCGTTGATACCGCCTTCCGCCAATACCGACTGCGCCCGCTCCGATGTTTGGAGAGAGATTAAATTACACGCCGTCCCGCGTCCGGCTAATTTTATTGCCGCCGACAGCCCAGCCAGTCCCGCGCCGATAATATTCACGCATTCCATATTTTTCCCCGTATTCGCTAAAATTCACCAGACATTCCAGCGCAGATAATAAACCACAAACGCCGCCGCCATGAACAACAGCCAAGCGGATAATATTAATAAAATATCCAACAGCCATTTTTTCCCGTCCCGGACGCCAAGCGCGATGAGCAAAGGCCGGATATTCGACAACACATGAACCGCCAGAGAGAATATTAATAAAATCTGCGCGGCAAGATTGAATTTATCAAATACTCTCAAACGCGACGCGCCATTGAAATTATAACTAAACGCGGACATATGCCATCCCAGCATTAATAAAACCGCCAGACCGCTGAGACGCCGGATCCAAAACAAACGATTTTCTTTCCAATATAACACGCCTGTCCGTTTCCACGCCCGAAACGTCTGTCCGGTCAGATAGATTCCAATTATCATATGCGAGATTATTAATATAACAATCGCGCGGGCGAGATGTTTCAACGCCGTGTTTCCAATCCCCGTCAATTCCAGCGCGCCCGCAAAACCGTGTATCAAAAACAATATCAAAATTATCGCGCTGAGTATCGCGTTCCATTTTCTCATGACGCCTCTCCAATCGCGATGAATTTAATATTATTATTTTCGCCGCGCCCGTCCATGATATTGCAATCAATTCCATACGCGTCCGCCGCCTCTTGGGATAAAATTACCGCGTCAAACAATCCGTTTTCCACCCGGGAAGCGGCAAGAATCCCGTTTTCCTGTCTCCATTTC
The DNA here is from genome assembly GCA_905236835.1 of uncultured Oscillibacter sp. Lineage (GTDB taxonomy): Bacteria > Bacillota > Clostridia > Oscillospirales > Oscillospiraceae > Oscillibacter. The sequence continues at coordinate 6,062 of CAJOQY010000070.1, forward strand.
ATCTGATTTTCCGACAAACGCGCCTGATACCGTTCCGCTAATTCCTTTCCCGCCGCGTCGCCGGATATAATCAAGCAATTTATATCTTCCATAATCACGTCCACCGGTTTTTCCTCAAAAAACAGCGTCCAATCCCGTACCGTCCCCGGATGTTCGTCCTGATTTAATAATATCAAAAAATTCCCGGACGGGATTTCCGGCAGTTCCAAAGACGCCCGTGTAATAACATCCGCGCCGTTTTTGAATCCCCATCCAATCCCGCCGCCGGTTAATATCCACACCGGAATCCCCGGAAAGATTATCAGCGCCAATAATATTATCATAACATGGCGCAATAATCTCATGATAATTTTCATAATCATTACGCTTTCGCTTTGTCCAGCGCGTCCCGGACGGCCTCCTGAAACTGGTCATAAGATACCGTCGCGCCGCTGATGGCGTCCACGGATTTCAAATCGCCCTCCGCCGCCAATTGATCCGCGTATGCCTGACAGGCCCGCACGGCTCTCTGCGCTTTATTATAATAATCCTGATTCGCCACAGCGCCGTTTTTCGTCTTGCCGTATTCCTCATCTTTGACAGTCCCGTCCGTCTGATACGGCGTATAAGTACAGGCCGTGATAATATTATCCTCAATTTTAATCTCGACAACGCCGTATCCGTCGCCGCCTTCGTCCTCCTCGGCGTCCTCTTCCAAGACTTCATATACACTGCTCCGGCCCTCGTATACGCCGTCCTGATAATTCGCCGAACCGCCGCAGCCGGATAATAATATCAATAACACGCAAACAGCCGGAATCAAGCCAAAAATCAAATCAGTTTTTTTATCACTATCAATCTTGTATTTATTATTTATATTTTCCGACATATTATCAGCTCCCGAAATTCCGATTTTTTTCGTCCCGCAGGATTTTGCCGTGTTCAAGCGTGATAATTCTTTGCGCCACTTCTCCTACTTCCGGGTCATGCGTGACCACAACCAAAGTCGTTCCGTCCTTGTGCAGCTGCCGGAATATATCAATCACGATATTTTCATTCGCCTCGTCCAGATTGCCGGTCGGCTCGTCGGCCAATATCAACTCCGGATAATTAATCAACGCCCGCGCGATACATACGCGCTGTTGCTCCCCGCCGGAAAGCTGGCTCGGCAAATGCCGCGCCCGGTCCGCCAGTCCGACGCGCTCCAGCGCTTCCATCGCCTCTTTTTCGTCCGGCATACTGTGATAATACTGCGCCACCATGACATTTTCCACGGCTGTTAAATAATTCACCAAATGAAACTGCTGAAATATCAAGCCGATTTTATCCCGCCGTATCACAGTCAAATTTTTATTGCCTTCTTTTGAAATATCTTTCCCGTCCAATAACACTTCGCCGGATGTCGGGCGGTCCATACAGCCGATAATATTCATCATCGTGCTTTTCCCGGAACCGGACGGCCCCATAATCGCCACCCATTCCCCGGTATCCACTTTTAAACTCACCTGATCCAGCGCCTTCAATTCCCCGTATATCTTAGAGACATTTTTTAACTCCAACAGGCTCATGATTTTTATAACCCCTTTATTACGCCTTTATATCTTTCAATATTTCTTTATATCCCGCTTTATTCGCCTTTTAACACCAACGCCGGATCAACATCCGTCGCGCTCCGGACAGGCAATAAGCACGCGCACCCCGTCACTAATATCGACACAATAACCGTCAGCGGCAATAATAACGGCTGAAACTGAATCGAACCGTTGAAAACATTCATGCTGACATACTGCGCGAACGCGAAACCCAGCCCGGAACCCAGTATCCCGCCGACGCCGCCTAATAACAATCCCTCGCCCATAAATTCGCCGATAATGCTTTGATCCGACGCGCCTAACGCTTTGCGCAATCCAATTTCTTTCCGGCGTTCCGTCACAACAGCCGTCATTGTCGTCGCCACGCAAATCATAATTAACGCCAAGACAACCGCCGTCACTAAAAATACAAGCGCCTGTAATTTCGTCAATACCGTACTTTCCGACTGCGTTACCCGTTTAACTAACTGCGCCGTGACGTTTTCCATATCTATATCCATATTAATCCGCTCCGCGTAATGTTCTAATTGCTCACGCGTCGCCGATACGCTTAATTCTATTACATCCAGTCTCCCGGCGCTTCCGGTCAATTCCTGTAAATCCTTTAAAGTTAAATATACATATTGCTCTTCCGAACCGCCTGTTTCCAATATCCCTGTTACTTCCATTTCCAATTCCGAACCCGGAATATAATCCGCTTCATCCGCGCTTTCCTGTCCGGATTGATCCGCGTTTTCCGGCGCGTTCTCCTGACCGTTCTCCTGTCCGGACAGATTCTCATTTTCCGGCGTTTCGTCCGATATTTCCGGCGTATAAACCAATGTCAATTTATCGCCGGATTTTAAACCTAATAAATCCGCCGTTTCGCCGCCGAGTAAAATTTCTCCGCTTTTGGATGGCCAAGCGCCGTCGATATGCCAGTACGGACTCGCCGCCCGCGCTCCCGCCATTTCCGTTCCGGCGGCGATGACCGGTTGATCATGTATCGAAACTGTTTCATATCTATACGGCGCGACTCCCACCAACTGCTCATTCGGAATGATATTCAGCATAATATCATCCACCGTTCGCATGGTTTCAAACGCGTCGCTTTCAACGGACGGCACTAAAATCATATTCGCGCCGTAATTCCGGAACTGCGCCCCCATCTGACGGGGAACGTCATAATAAATCGTCACCAGACCGGACAAAATCGTCGCGCCGACCGCAATCGCCAATAACGCGACCAGCATCCGTGAACGCCGCCGTATCAAAGACGCCGTAATCATCCGGAAAAACATTTTCCGCCGGGTCATATTTCCCTCACCCCTTGATTTTTCAAGCATATATTTTTATCTATCCGCCGAAATTTTATATTTTTATTATATTTTATCTCCCGTGCAATACTTCCGCCGGACGCAGTCTCAAAAGCATTCTGATCGCCGGGATACTGCCCGCCAGCGTGACGAATATCACTAAAATTAATACAATCGGAATAACCATCAGTTTCATTTCAATCGCTGATCCGAATACGCTTTGTCCGATAATCTGCGCGAATCCGAAGCCGATCAAATAGCCGACCGCCGCGCCGACAACGCCGGTTAATATTACTTCTGATAATACCAAAGCCGACACCGCGCCATCCTGCGCGCCTAACGCTTTTAATAATCCAATTTCGCCGCTCCGTTCCATGACGCTTGCTGTCACTAAATTCGAGATACCCAGCGCCGCGCCCACTAAACTTAAAATCGTAATCAACGCCATTAAAAGCTCCGTCTTTTCCAGAATCGCGCCTTCCGAATCCGCCACCTGACGCACAGGAGACGCGATGCTGTCTGTAATCACTTCTTGTATCTGATAGCAAATCGAACTGACATAGGCCGTGCAATACCATGTTTCATATTGCTTAATCGTCAGAGAACTCGGATCTTTCGCCGCTTTTTCGGCAAGTTCGTTATCCGGCGTCGTCAGCGCGCTGACTTCAATACTGGTCAATTTCCCGTCCGTATTCGACAAATCCTGTACGAAATCCATCGGCGCGAAAATCTGATGATCCTCATCGCCGCCCGCTTCGTATACGCCGATAATATACGCGTTTTCCTCTCCATACCGTGTTTTTAATTTGATCTCATCGCCCGCGCCGAGATTTTCCTGACGCGCCAACAAACTCCCGATCATCACGGGATTTGATATATGATTGATACTCTGTTCGTCAAGCCACGCGCCGTCCGTAATATCCCACCATGTACGCAGATTTTTTACGCCCGTATCCAGCGTCTCACCCGTCGGCAAGTCCAAATGATGATTGAACCATGTCCCGACAAGCGTGGCTTTATTTCCGCTGTCAAGTTCAATTTCCGTATCAATAAACGGCGAAAAATCGACGATATTAAACGCCCAGAAAATCGTTTTAATCCGGCCCAACTCATCTTCGCGCAGATACGCGCCCTCCGCCAGTCCGCCGCCCTCAACTTCATATAAATTATTTAAAACAGACGCCGCTTTCGGTACAACCGTAATATTCGCGCCGTAAGTTTTCAACTCCTGATTGATTTTATCGCCCACGTCCATCATGACGTTTAACATCGCCGTCGCCAAAGACGCGCCCAGCGCGACGGTCAGGGCGATCATCAGCATTTTGCCCTTCTGACGCAGAAACGCGCCTTTTATCATTCTCAAAAACACGCGCAATCCCCCCGGATTTTATATTATTTAAATTATATTATTTAAATTCTTTTTCGTTGTCGATCAGCGTATATGTCGGGATGATAATATAACCGTTTTCAACGCTGTAATCAATCACAATCGGGTTACAGCCGCCTTTAAATCCAATCGTGTTAATATTCATCACGACATCGCAGAGCTTGCACACAATCTGACCGTTGCGCTCAAAATATCCGGTCTCGCCGCAGATTTCGCACGCGTCCAGCCCCACGCCATATGATGACGCGTTCGGCTTTTTGATAATAATAAATCTCACGTCAATTTGATTCGGCGTCGTATATACAAATCTATGCAAATGCCCGTCATCCAATTGGGACAATGCGACATAAACATGATCGCCCCGGATTTCGCATTCTTCCGCCGGGGATAATTCCACCGGACGGTTATTATAAGCATTGACAACAGTCAAATTCAACGACGCAAGCAAAAAGCAAATCACAGTCAAAGACGCCCAGCGGCGCGTATCCCGCCACGCGGCGCGGATTTTCCGATGCTGCGCCGGGTTTTCATACGGCTCTTGCACATGAAAACTCTGATACCATAAAATCACGGGCATGATCAGCGCAATCAACATGGAGATATAAATAAACCAGTCGCCGTAATTAGACGTATGCCGCGCGAATACGAATAAATTATGATATAATGGATTAGACTGACGGATCATGCGCCGCGTCAAAATAACGGACGCAATGCCGGAAATCTGCCGGACCGCGTTGACTGTCATGACAATATTTAAAATTATGCCGACGGTCTTGACGTTCATGCGCCGCGCGGAGCGTTCCACCGCGAAAAAGGCCGTTATCATTAACATCACACCGAACAGCCAGCCGAGAAAACGATAAATATACGCCGTGGAAAAGACCGGCTCCCCGTTGAGAGAAAACGTGAACGGATACGCCAAATCATCCGGCAACGCGTGGAATAAATATAAAAAAGCCAGCGCGGACGCGCAAATCCGTATAACAAGCCCGCCGTATTTATTTTTATGAAATACCGGGATATAATAAAAAATCAAATATACCAACAGAATAAAAACGGCGAGCGTAAAAATACGCAGATTCCATATGCCCGTGTCAATTTTGCTTGTCGCGTTTTTCAGATACGCCATGACAGCGGCGGCGGCGATTCCCATTCCGGCCCCCCACGCGAATATACGCGTCCCGCGTTTGCCCTGTGTCATGCCGATATACGCGCAAAGCAAGCCCGTTAAAATTCCCGCCGATATTAAATCCTTTGTCACCGTCACCAGATACCGCAGCATGATAAATCTCCTTTTTTATTCAATTTTAATTTTAATTCAACCGCTGATGGGCAAAAATATCATGATAAAAAAATATAAATTTTCTCATTATGTACAAACACGCAAGCGCGCGAGAAACCAATACCGCGAAAAAACGGCATTGGCTCCCGCTTTTGTATGCAATCGCCTGTAAAATTTTAATAATATTTCATATTACCACGCCTGCGGGATATAATCCCAGCCGGGAACGGTAACGGTCAGATTGCCGTCGCCGAAATAATCATCCAGCGTTCCGCCCGGGCCGGTCTCGGCGTCGCTGTGAATCAGATAGCCGTTCTCGGCGGGGCTGTGGAATGTAAACGTCACGGCGTAGGTGTCAGCGTTGGGCAGGGCGATATTCGCGCCGTAGTGCGGACCGTCGGACGCGCTCATGACCATGAAAGTTCCCTCGGCGGCAACGTCGCCTTCTCCGTTATTGCCGACAACGGCATAATCCACTGTCAGATACGGCACCCAGTCGCCCACGCCGTAACCAAGCGTATTGGGCAGGGCGGATACGTCGCATTCAAGATGAATATCAAATCCCTCGACATTCTCATTGTCAGGCGCCATCGGGACGGGCTGGAAATAGACCGCCGACACGTTCAATAAATCGCCGACTTCCTCATCCTCAAAAATGGGATATTCCGTAAAACCGGCGTCGGCGGGCGACGCCGCTTCTTCCTGTTCAACTTCCGCTTCCACGCTCTCAACGGCGTTGGCGTCGTCATCATTGGCGTTCGCGTTGGCGTTTGAATTGTCATTGCCGCCGCACGCCGCCAGAGAAATCATCATGGCCGCGCCCAGTAATAACGCGAGGATTTTCTTTTTCATCAATACCGCTCCTTTTTTGTAAATATTTTATATTCGCGTCAACCGTCCGGCGGGATAGCCGCACGGATTAACACCTGAAAAAATAAATCATTATTTTTATTTTATTTTTTATTTTTAATTTTCCTGTCCGGCCCGCGCGGCGATTTCACGGTTTTTCCGCATGGCGATAATAAAAGTAACGATTGTGATGATTAATAAAATTATCTGCGGCACAATCGTTCCTACCAGCGGATAAATGCCGAACACGTCCAGAACGTCATTATAGGGAATCCACGACAGCCACGCGGGAGAGGATAACATAAAGGCCATCGAATCGAATACGCCGCCTTCCATTAATTCTTTGATACCCGCGCCCAAGAAACAAATCGACATCGCCGCCATTAAAATACTCGTCCCCATAAAGAACGGCTTTAACGGGAGCCGAATACTTAAAATCCGTATCGCCAGAAATACGCCGACCAAAGCCACACAGCCTAAGCCAAATCCAAGCCAAACCATATTGCCGTATTGTTCCGATAACATGGGTTGATAGAACAATATCACTTCCGCGCCTTCCCGGAACACGGCCAGCCACGCGGTGAATCCAAGCGTAAACATACTGCCCCGCGACGCCGATACCGCGACTTTGCCTTCTATATAAGAATTCCACGCGGCGGACTCGGCTTTTGATACCATCCAGTTTGATACATAGAACAATACCGCGACCGCCAATAACGCCGCCACGCCTTCTATAATCTCCTGTGACATCGTCGTTTCCGGATTGATCGCTTTCAGCCATGATAACAAAGCCGCCATCGCGAAACTGCATATAATCGCGAATCCTGAGCCGATATAAACCGGAATCACGCCTTTTTGATTCCCGGATTTGATTAAATACGCCACAATCGCGCCGACAATCAAAATCGCTTCCAGACCCTCACGCAGTATGATAAAAAAGCTGCCCGCGAATGTCGCCGCCGCGCCTCCAGACGACGCGCCGGACGCCACATCCGTTTCCGAATCTTCCGGACTTAACGTCAACGCGTCCTCATGGAGCATTTGCGATAATTTTCGCCCTTCCTCTCTGACAGTCTCCAAACCCATATCTTTTTTGACCGCTTTCCGGAACGTGGTAAACTGCAGCTCCACCGCGCTGACACGCGCCCCGGAAACATATGTCATAACATTTCGTTCAAATCCCGTCGTCTCGTAATATCCCCAATAAGTAGCCTTCGCGTATTCATAGGCTTCCGTCTGATCCCCGGCTTCGTACAGTTCCACCGCCCGATTGATAACAATATCAATCGCGTCAGCGGCGTCATTCCAGTTCCATGACGTAATATTATTGGCCTCCATGTATTCCGCCCATGTCTTGTAATACGCGTCATCAGCCATCGCCATGACCGGCAGGGACAGCGTTAAAATAATCAGCGCAAATACGGACGACCATAATTTATGAAATCTTTTCATGACCCGCGTCCTTTCCTCACTCGTTAGTTATATCTAACTCGCGAGATATTATAACAATCATTTTTCAGCCTGTCAATGCCTGTTTTGCATTTGCCGTCGTGAAATTTTCGCGGGTCTTTTGTGAATTTGCACAAAAAATATCATTATTTTGCAATTATTTAAAACAATTTTCAATATTTTACTATATATTTTTATAATTCCATATATTCAAACAGGTGACAAAAATCAAAAAATATGATACGCTTCTGACGCGATCCCGTTCTTGACAATGATCTAAAAATCATCTAAAAATTGAAAATGAGGAATCAGACATGAAACGCCTTATCATATTTTTTATATTTATATTAATGCTTATGTTAATATTTATATTTTTGATTTCCGCGCGCGTTCTTGCCCCGCCGCCCGGACGCGAAATCCGGATTGATGATAATAATTTAAATTTATCAAATATCCTGTCCAATCAAAATGAAATCATCAATTCCATCCGGGACGGACTGCGTTCCCATTCCGCCGGGATTCAAATTAAATTTTCTTATGACAAGCCGGATATTGGCGGTTCCGGGCTGCGCGAACTGAAAGAATTATGCGCGTATTGGATCGAAGAAGCCTTGAAAGAAACGGATGATCCGACAGAGGGCGATTATATCCGCTATCAATACGGCGGCTACCGGCTTGTATGTCGGCGTGGGAAACGGGACTCCATATCCGGAAAATATATTTACACGGCTGAAATCATCCCGGAATATTATTTATATTACACACAGGAAGAAGAAGTCACGGCGAAACTCACGGAATTGTTTGATAATTTCGCTTTTACCAACGAGACAACGGATTATGAGAAAATCCGCGTGATTTATGATTATATCTGCCAAAATGTAAAATATGACCTCGTTCACAAGAACAACGCGCGTTATCATGTCAAATCGACGGCCTACGCCGCTTTGATTCTTCATAGCGCCACCTGTCAGGGCTATTGCGCGGCCTTATATCGCATACTCCGTCAGGCGGGCGTGCCGTGCCGGATTGTCACCGGTACGGCCACGGCGCGGAACAGCGTACAGCCGGAATTTCACGCGTGGAATCTGGTGAAACTAAACAATCTCTGGTATTATTTGGACGCCACATGGGATTCCAAAAACGCCGAATCAGGAGAATATTCCTGTTTCCTGCGCGGTCAAGATGATTTTCCCGATCATATCATCGGCGCGGAATTTGACAATCCGGCGTTTTGGACAGCTTATCCCGTCGCGGAAGCCGGATTTCAATATTATAATTTATAATTTTTTATATTATAAAACTTTAAA
>CAJOQY010000071.1 GCA_905236835.1 uncultured Oscillibacter sp.
GACGTTCGCGGACGGTATCGCGGTCAAGACGCCCGGCGATCTGACGTTTGAAATGGCGAAAAATTACGCGGATGATATAATAACAGTCTCAGAAGACGAGATCGCCGCCGCGATTCTGGCTTTGATCGAACAGCAGAAATTAATTGCCGAGGGCGCGGGAGCGGTCAGCGTCGCCGCCGCGATGTTTTCGGATAAAATTAATTTAGAAAATAAAAAGACAGTCTGCGTGGTATCCGGCGGCAATATCGACGTGAATATATTATCCCGCGTGATTACGCGGGGGCTTGTCATGGGCGGACGCAACAGCGTTTTGCAAATCGCCTTGGAAGATAAGCCGGGACAGCTTGTCGGCGTCAGCCAGATTATATCCAACTGCGGCGCGAATGTGGTTTCCGTGCATCATGAGCGTTCCGACGCGAATATGGCGATTTCAAGCTGTTTCCTGAAAATCGGCATGGAAACCCGCGATTTCGCCCAGATTGATTTAATCAAACAGGAATTGACGAAAGCCGGATTTAAAATCATGACGGACAGGATTCAAGAAATGGCGTGATAGAGCGTGATATAAAAAGCGTGAAAAATAAAAGGGGCTGTTGTATTATGAAAAAAGTGCATACAAGCGGCGCGCCGGAAGCGATTGGACCGTATTCACAGGCGATGATTTTTGATAATATCGTTTATACCTCCGGACAGATCGCGCTGGACCCGGAATCGGGCGAACTGGTATCGGGCGGGATCGAAGATCAGGCGCGGCGCGTGATGGAAAATCTCGGCGCGGTACTGGAAAAGGCCGGAAGCGGATTTGAATATGTGATCAAAACCACCTGTTTTCTGGCGGATATGGATGATTTCAGCGATTTTAATCAGATTTACGCGGAATATTTTACCGGCAAACCGGCCAGAAGCTGTGTAGCGGTGAATGCGCTCCCGAAAAACGCGCTTGTGGAAGTGGAAGCCATCGCGGAAATCCCGCCGGACCGGAAAAGCATAGAAAGATATTAAATTATTTTAATTTATAAAAAATATTAAAATCCCGCCGGACGGGAATAATAATCAAGCGTGATAATATATCGCTTGCTGTCCGGAAAGGGAGATGATTTTTATATGGATATGACGCCGGAAAATTATCAGGATTATGTGGCGGAACAGGCGGAAAAATCGCCGCTGTTGAAAGATACGGTCATGGCGTTTTTGATTGGCGGCGCGATTTGCGCTTTGGGACAGGGAATAAAAAATATCTGGATGAACCGCGCGGGACTGGATGACGAAAGCGCGGCTCTCGCGGCGTCCTGTACGCTGATTTTGATTTCGGCGCTGCTGACGGGTTTGAATTTATATAACAAATTAGCCCGTTACGGCGGCGCGGGGACGCTGGTTCCTATCACGGGGTTCGCCAATGCCGTTGTCGCGCCCGCGATTGAGTTCCGGACCGAGGGACTGGTTACGGGTATGGCGGCGAAAATGTTCACGGTGGCCGGTCCGGTGCTGGTATACGGGACTTTGGCAAGCGTCATTTACGGCGTGATTTTAATGCTGATGAAATAAATTTTATAATAATCCCCCCATCGATCCCGCGCGGACGACGGATTCCCCCCCTTTGACGAGGGGGGATTTATATTTATATTATATTTTTATATTATATCGCGTTGATATAAAACATGATTTTGAAATCCGTAAAATATGGTTTACAAAATCAGATCAGCGTGTTATAATAATTTAATAGGAAAGGGGGAATCATCTTGCCGGACTGGGAGGAATTGCGGCGCAGACTGCGGGAGGACAGGCCCGTTCCATGGGAACAAATGCCGGATTTCGCGTTATATATGGATCAGGTCTTGAATTACATGGACCGGCAGGTCATCCGCTTTGAGGAAGAGGACCGCCTGACATCGGCGATGATTAATAATTATACCAAAAACGGACTTGTCCCGCGCGCCGGAGGGAAAAAATACGGCAGGGAACATTTGGCGTATTTAACCGCGATCTGTATTTTAAAGCGCGTAATGTCCACGCGGGATATGGATTTATTAATCCGTCAGGAACTGCGCGGGCGGCATTCCGTCAAAGAGGGATATGACGCTTTTTGCGCCAGTCTTGACAAGGCTTTGATGATTACGGCCAGAGAACTGGAACGACGCCACACGGAAACTTTACCGCCGGAACAGCCGCAAGAGCATTATCAAAATCCGTCGCGGACGGCGGATGAGAATCAAAATCAAGCTCAGTTGATGGAGCGTGATCATCAGAATCAAAATCCGGAACAGTCCAACGAACGGAACGGCGGCGGGCAAAATGAACGGAAAACATATTCCCTCGCGGACAACGCCATTCATTTCGCGCTGTTGAGTTACGCCGCCGGAATCGCCAGCAATCGTTATGTCGCCATGCTTCGGCGGGAAACGGAACAGCGGCAGGCGCGGCATTATCATAATAATAAAATATCTGATCCGGGAAGCGAAAAACCGGAACGGACGAAAAAGATTAAATAAGATTTTAATTTTTGATTTTAAAATAAAATTAAAAAAATAAAAGGAGTGGGGCAATGATGTCAGATTTCCGCCTGATAACGGACAGCTGTTGTGATTTGGATGACGGTCTGGCGAATGAACTGGATGTAAAAGTGATTCCGTTGTCTTTGCATTTCGGCACGGAATCTTATCGCAACTGGCTGGACGGACGGGAAATTTCTTTCCGGGATTTTTATCAGCGCGTCCGCGCCGGGGAAATGCCGACGACATCCGCCGTCAGCGTGGGCGATTTTGAGTTTTTTATGCGGGAGGAATTACAGGCCGGACGGGATATTTTATATATCGGCTTTTCGTCCGGGCTGTCCACAACGACGCAATCCGCGCAAATCGCCGCCGGACACCTGCGCGCGGAATTTCCCGACAGAGTGATTGAAATCGTGGATTCTTTATGCGCGTCGGGCGGACAGGGATTATTGGTCTATTTATGCGCGAAAGAAAAACAGGCCGGGAAAAACCTGCAGGAAGTCAAGATATTCGCGGAAAAAAACAAAGAAAACATCTGCCATTGGTTCACGGTGAATGATCTGAATCATCTCAAGCGCGGCGGACGGGTCAACGCGGCCACGGCGTTATTTGGCACGATGCTCGCGATCAAGCCCGTTTTGCATGTGGATGACGACGGACATTTGGTTTCCATGGAAAAAGCCCGCGGACGCCGCGCGTCTTTGATCGCGCTGGTGGATCACATGGAAGCGACGGCGATTCATCCGGAGAAATATCCGGCGTTTATCACGCACGGGGATTGTATACAAGACGCGGAGTTTGTCGCGGAAGAAGTCCGGCGGCGGTTATCCGTCCGGGAAACGTATATCAGTTATGTCGGCCCCGTGATTGGCTCTCATACCGGTCAAGGCGTCGTGACGCTGTTTTTCTTCGGGCAGCCGAGATAAATCAAAATTTATTATAAATTATAAAATTTATAAAAATTATAAAAAATATAAAAATCAGGAGGCGGTGTTATGCGCTGGCTGACGGCGCGGATTGATACCAGTCACGCGGGATTGGAAGATTTAACGGCCATGCTGTCCGGACTTGGCATTGACAGCGTCATGATAGAAGACGAGACGGAATTTCAGGAATTTTTAGAGGAAAATCGGGCATCATGGGATTATGTGGACGATGATTTGATAAATTCCATGCGAAATCGCTCCCGCGTGACGTTTTATCTGCCGGACAGTGAGGCGGGATTTTCCAAACTCGCCGAGGTCCGTATCGCCCTGCAAGCCTTGCGGGAATCCGCTCAGACGGGCGAAAATAATAATAATTTTCTCATGACGCTGGAAAACGCGGAGGACGCCGATTGGGAAAACAACTGGAAAAAGTATTACAAACCCGTCGAAATCGGCGAACGGCTTTTGATTATCCCGGAATGGGAAAATCATGATTGTTTTGATAAAAACAAAAATAAAATTCCGGTTATTCTGGATCCGGGTTTGGCCTTCGGCACGGGCGGACACGCGACCACGCGGATGTGTCTGGAATTGCTGGAGCCTTGCGTGAAAGGCGGGGAACGCGTATTGGATCTGGGCTGTGGAAGCGGCATTTTATCCATCGCGGCGCTGTTATTGGGCGCGGAATCGGCTGTGGCGGTAGACATGGACGAAATCGCGGTCCGGGTGGCGAAAAGCAACGCGCTGTTGAATCAAATCCAGCCGGATACGGCGCGTTACCGGGTCTTTACGGGCAATATCAATCAGATTTTATCCAATCCCAAAACGCGGAAAAGCCTTGATATTAATCAATATCATATTATATTCGCCAATATCGTGGCGGACGTGATTATCCGGATCGCGCCATGGATACCGGATTTGTTATTACCCGACGGCGTTTTTATCTGTTCCGGCGTGATTGACCATCGTCACGAGGAGACGGAATCCGCGTTGAAAACCGCCGGATTTAAAATTCAAAATTCCCGGGAGTCCGGCGGCTGGTACGCGTATCAATGCGAGATATAATATAATATAATAATTTATTTTATTTCAAAACAGGAGGCGGATTTGTCATGAATACGGCGGCGGGATGCGGCGGAGACTGCGCGAACTGTAACGGCGGCTGTCCTGTCGGCGATAAAAGCGCGGGAAGCTGTTCCGGATACGGCGGCGATTTGATTCTAACAAAAGGCGAAATCGAATTACTGCGCCGGTTCGCCGAAATCCCGTTCTGGCCGCTGTGCCGCCGCGCGGATTCGGATACGCCAATCTGTCTGGAGGACGGCGGCATGAATCCGGAAATATTAACCGCGCTGGCGTCTAAGGGATTGATCCGTCTGGATGACAATCTGCCGTTGGATAATTTTGATTATCACGATTACGACGCGCGGATTTATCCGCGCCGGGGGAGCATGGCGTTGACCGCCGCAGGACAGCGCGCGGCGGATTTATTGGAAATCCAAGGGATAAGCGGGATAATTTAATTTTTAAATTTTTAATATAATTATAAAAACGACAGCGAAACCCGCCTATTTATCTTAGGCGGGTTTCGTTGATAAAATCATAAGATGTTGGCATAACCGATTTTCCCGGGCGGTCGCCCGCCAAGTATCGTAGGCAAAGATGAGCTTAACTGCCGTGTTCGGAATGGGAACGGGTGGACCCTCATCCTAATCTACACCAACTCTCCACGTTGACATATCGCTCTTCGCTCCATGCCTCACGCCTTTTCACAC
>CAJOQY010000072.1 GCA_905236835.1 uncultured Oscillibacter sp.
CCCTGCAAACGGGAGGGCGTTTGATTTAAATTATAATCCGGGGATCCGTCCGGCAGGACGCCTGTCCCGCGCAGCAGGCCGAGCGCGGCGAGCTGTTCGGCGTGTTTCCGGGATTCCGGGGAATCTCCGGAGGCCCGCGCGTCTCCGGATACGAACGGCGCGAGCAGACAGCAAATCAAAAACAGCGCGGCGATTTTAAAAATCTGATGATATATTTGATAAAATTTCCGCCGCGCGCGCGTTTTCATTTTTTCGCGCGTATACGATTGACCAAGAATTTCCAATCCCTCAACCTTCTTTCCGTATTGATGTTTTCGCTTTTTTCGTGATTTTTATTTCATGATTTCCCGCGGATGGATGATAATTATAACACGCGGGAGCGGAAATAACAAGAGCGCGAACCGGGCGATATGGGAACGATATGTAAATAATATATAAAATATCCGGCGATTTTTTCTTTTTATTCATGAAATATTTAGAAATCCGGGAAAACGCTTGAACCGCGCGCGGCGTCATGTTATATTTAAATATAAATATAATATAAATATAAAATATAATAAAATATAAAAATTATAAAAAATATAAAGGCGGAGAAAATTATTATGGCAAATACAACGCCGGGGAGGAAAAAAGCGCTGATCGCCATGAGCGGCGGCGTGGATTCCAGCGTGGCGGCATGGCTGGCGATACAGGCCGGGTATGACTGCGTGGGCGTTACAATGAAATTATTCGAGAACGAGACAGCCGGCGTCCCGCGCGGACATCCCTGCTGTTCCCTGCGCGATATTCAGGACGCGTATCAAATCGCGGCGCGTCTGGGAATCCCATTTCATGTGGCGAATTTCACGCGCGCGTTTCAGGAAAAAATTATTACCCCGTTCGCGGAGAGTTATCTGCGCGGCCAGACGCCGAATCCGTGCGTCGCCTGCAATCGCTATATGAAATTCGACCTGCTTCATGAGCGGGCGTATCTTCTGGGCTGTGAGATTGTTATGACAGGGCATTACGCCCGCGTCGCGTATGACGAGGCGGACGGGCTGTGGCGTTTATATAAAAGCGCGGATCCCGGAAAAGATCAAAGCTATGTATTATATCATCTTACGCAGGATACTCTGGCGCATACGGATTTCCCGCTTGGCGGCCTGACAAAAGAACAGACGCGGCGTATCGCGCTGGAACAGGGATTTCTCAACGCGAAAAAACATGACAGTCAGGACATCTGTTTCGCGCCGGACGGCGATTACGCGGGCGTGATCGCGCGATACGCCGGGAAAGTTTGCCCGGAAGGGGATTTTCTGGATCCGGACGGGAAAAAAATAGGCCGTCACCGGGGGATTATATATTACACAATCGGACAGCGGCGCGGGCTTGGGATTTCCGGCGGGGAGCGGCTTTATGTACTGGAAATCCGTCCGGATGAAAATACTGTCATCGTGGGGCCGGAAAATTTATTATTTTCTGATATTTTATACGCGCGGGATTTCAACTGGATTTCCGGGACCGCGCCGGAAGGGGAAATCCGCGTCCGCGCGAAAATCCGTTATCGCCATCAGGAACAGCCCGCCGCCGCGCGCGTCATGCCGGACGGCGCTGTCCGCGTGATATTCGATACGCCCCAGCGGGCCATTACCGCCGGACAGTCCGTTGTGTTATATCAAGACGACGAAGTTCTCGGCGGCGGTGAAATCCAGCGCCGCGATAAATAATATAAATATAAATAAAATATAAAAATATAAATAAAAAGGCGGATTGATTATGCTGTTGTCGATTATAGTGCCGTGTTATAACGAAGAGGCGGTTCTGCCGCTGTTTCTGCGCGAAATTCGCAAAACCAGCGAGGATTTCTGGCAAGCGTTCGATTGTCAGACGGAAGTAATTTTCGTGGACGACGGCTCCCGCGATCAGACGCTTGAAATCCTGCGCGACGCCGCCGGGGAACGCAAAAAAAACGCCGTCAGCGGCATCGCGGGAATGCCCGCCGCGTGGGGAAGCGCCGGGACGCGCGGAATGTTCGGCGCGGATCTGCGTATCAGATATTTATCTTTTTCGCGCAATTTCGGCAAAGAATCCGCTATGTACGCGGGATTACAGCACGCCCGGGGCGATTATGTCGCCATCATGGACGCGGATTTGCAGCACCCGCCCGCCATGCTGCGCGATATGTTTTTATATTTAAAAAGCGGCGATTATGACTGCGCGGCGGCAAGACGCGAATCCAGACAGGGGGAGCCGGTCCTGCGCAGTTTCTTTTCCAGATTATTTTACCGCGTGATTAATAAAATATCCGATACGGAAATTATCGACGGCGCGACGGATTTCCGCATGATGAAACGCCGTATGGTCGACGCGATTCTGTCTCTATGCGAAGTGAACAGATTTTCAAAAGGCATATTCAGCTGGGTGGGCTTCCGGACAAAATGGCTGTCATATCAGAATATCGAACGCGCGGCGGGTCAGACAAAATGGTCCTTCTGGGGCTTGTTGTTATATTCTATTCAAGGCATCGTGGGGTTTTCCACCGCGCCGCTGGTGTTGTCCGCCGTGCTGGGCCTGTTCTTGTGCGCGTTCGCGTTTTTAGATATTATTTATATTATTATCAAAACTTTGATATTCGGCGATCCGGTCGGCGGCTGGCCGTCCATGATGTGCATGATGATGTTTCTGGGCGGCATTCAGCTTTTCTGTCTGGGCGTACTGGGCGAATATATGGCGAAAACGTATTTGGAAGTCAAACGCCGTCCGATTTATATTCTGGCCGAGTCCGGCGGCGACGCGGGCTTATACGCGAACAAGCCTGTCCGCGCCTCCGGCAATCCGCGAACCGGACAAATCGCGCGCGCTTACCCGCAAGACGGACAGGCTCCAGAATCCGGACGGAATATCGGCGATCCGCTTTCCCGACCGGACGATCCGGATACGCCGGACGGTCCGGACCCCAAAGAACTCGAACGGATTCTCCGGGAACTGGACGGCCCGTCCAATATCTGATATAATATAATACGCGGCGAAATCCGCCAGTTAGTTACAACAAACTTAAATTTCGGCGTTTTTTACGGCTTTTTGCCGAAAATTTGTTATATATTTTTAAAATTTCCTCTTGCTTTTTTCGTGAGACACGCTATAATATTTATTATCATATCTTGGAGGGGATTTTATATGGCATATCAGATTACGGACGCCTGCATCAGTTGCGGATCCTGCGCGGACGTTTGTCCCGCCAGCGCGATCAGTCAGGGCGACGATCATTATGTGATCGACGCGGGCGCGTGCCTCGACTGCGGTTCTTGCAGTGATACATGCCCCAATGACGCCATCCGTCCGGGCGACTAAACGCCGGAACGGGATCATTCATCGTTATGAAAACGAAACCAAAGCCCGTCCTCCGATCAAACCGGGGGGCGGGCTGTTCTTCGCGCGAATTTCGCCGCGATACAAGAGTATTAAAAAACAAGCGAATTTTCATTGAATAACGGCAACATAATTTTTCGCGTTTATCTAGCGGTAGTCAACCAATGATCTACACATATTTGTATTTCATGGCTCCATTGATTTTCATCTTCCGCCAATTCACAGCTTTTCATGACAAAATCAAGAAAACAGCGAATGTCTACTGATGTTGGCCGTATTTGATAATTGTATGAGCTTTTTACCAGTTTCATAAATTGCCTTAATTCAAGCGGGATAATTTTAGATTTCCCGCCATAATACGCGATTGAAAAATGATTCAACCCGAAAAAGTGAGCAAGCGTGGCATGATTAATAGTAGGCGCGATAAAAAGACAATACGTGTCCTTTCCGGATTTCTTTCTGAACTGTCCATAATGCCGCGCGACGGACTCTCCTTCAATCACATAAGAGTTTCACCTCAGGAATCATCTTCGCGGGAGTCCGTGGTGAAGTTGTAAAAAACAAAACTCGATTATGTAGCCGCGCCACAGTGATTCACCCCTTAGTAGTTCTTGACCACGATGTGAGTTTTGTCGTTCTTAAAACGATTGCGAATATTCACGGAATAGTTTTTGTAATATTCATCAAAAACATACTTTCCATAAAGTTCCTCTGTCAAAGGAGTTTTACCGATAATCATTAAAGTCCGACAGGACAAGTTTCGGAAGTCCGCGGCTAATCGACGATGTTCAGCTTCATCAAAGCCATTCATCATGTCTATATTTCCATAATCGTTGAAAACGCAGTCGTATGGAGGGTCAAGAAAAATGAAATCATCTTCTTGGGCTTTGTCAAAGATTTCGGCGTAATCAAGATTAAAAAGTTCAGCGCCTTGCAATAAATCCCGATGGCGCTGTGTTATTAAACGCGTATTCAGATTTGGATAGCGGCCAAACGGGACGTTATATTCCCCATTGCTGTTATAACGAATCATGCCAGAGTAGGCGGTTTTATTGATAAAAAAATAGACCACTCCATCCAAATAGGTATTATCAGGATGATTAAAAAGAGTACGCATATGATAGTATAAATCTTCATTCGCGTTAGGCGCTCGTTCTTCCGG
Organism: uncultured Oscillibacter sp.; assembly: GCA_905236835.1. Classification (GTDB taxonomy): domain Bacteria; phylum Bacillota; class Clostridia; order Oscillospirales; family Oscillospiraceae; genus Oscillibacter. The sequence goes on from CAJOQY010000072.1 coordinate 4,511, forward strand.
ATTCAGAGCTTTTAAGCGTTTATATTCACGTTGATTATTTTCATATATCCGTTGAATATCATCCAATTGTTGTCTCATAGACGGATACTGATCACGCAACTGAGCGTAAAAAGTCATAAGACGACGATTGACATCATTTATAATCGCGTTGTCAGGCTCAAGATAGAAATATACAGATCCGCCTCCAAAAAAAGGTTCGATATAGCGATTAAAGTCATCCGGTATATAGGGAAGAAAGCGAGGGATTTCGCGTGATTTTCCACCTCTGTATTTTAATACTGGGTTCATACCGAAATCCCTCTTTTCTTTAAAAATTTTCTTGTTTAGAGAATATTTCACTTGAAAGCAAATCAATTCAATAGCTGTGACAAAATTAGAAATCCCATCTTTTCCCCATATGGATCATAACAGATCATGTGAAAATTGTCAAGAGACAACGAAACATTTCCATGAATTGCTATAAATCAAAATCAAAAATCGGCGCGCCGTTTTGATCAACGCCCGTTCCCCGGAATAAATTTAATTTAAATAATTCTTCCGCCGCCTGTTCCGCGCTGATGTCCCATCCGCTTGTCGGCGTCAATGTCACCGGCGTGACTGACGGCGTCGGCGCGTTTGACGGGGATTGCGCGTTGAGATTCAGCATATCCGACACGCCAAGTCTCCATTGCGACACGGGCGGCAATCCGGCGGCTGTCGCGTCCGCGTCGCCGTGAATGATCAAATCAACCGGCTGTCCGCATAACGCGATCCATTTTTCTATTTCAATCCACACAATTACTGAGAATTTTTCATCGTTCCGGAAATCCATCATTGTGACAAAATCAAAAATTCACCTCTTTTCTCC
>CAJOQY010000073.1 GCA_905236835.1 uncultured Oscillibacter sp.
TAAATTTTCATGATTTCATCATCATTGATTGATTTTTGGTTCATATAATGCTAATAATTAAATCATCATGATATGATATAATAATATTAATATAAAATCTTGATAACGCGTACTGTCAGGGAATCCGGAGAGGGGATGTCAATATGCCGGGGAAAACGGGAAAACGCGAACGGCGTTTGAAGCCGTTTTATCGAATCGCGCGATTGATATTAATCATATACGCAATCGCGCTGTTTTTCCGGTGGAGCAATCACAGTTTACAGGTCACGCGGTGGAAAGCCGTATTCCCGGATTTGCCGGACGGCTTTGATCATTGCCGGATTGTCATCCTCGCCGATCTGCACGGCGCGGAATTTGGGGAAAATAATCAAAAATTATTTCAGACAATCGCGAAGCAATCGCCGGAGTATATATTTTATCTTGGCGATTTGGAGGACTCGTTTCGAGGGCCTGTCGAGAATTACGCGGAACAAATCGCGGACGGATTGTCAAAAATCGCGCCGGTATTTTATATCACGGGCAATCACGAGTGGGCTATAGGCTCCGTTCCGCGCTTGAAAAAGCGTCTGACGGAACACGGCGTGACGGTTTTATCAAATAATTTTGTGATTTTACGGCGCGATCAAAGCGAATTAATATTAGCCGGTATCGACGATCCCAACGGATACGCCGGACAGAAATCGCCGGAAGCTCTGCGGGATGAAATTGATGATCTCTATGGGGATGATAAATTCTGGTTTCTGCTTGCTCATCGGAATGATTATTTCCCCAGAGAATATTACGCGCTGGGCGCGGACATGGTATTCTCCGGACACGGACACGGCGGTTTAATCCGCCTGCCGTTCACGGATGGGCTGGTATCCACAAGCCGGACGTTTTTCCCGTCATGGACCGCCGGATTTTATGACAAAGGCGGTTCCCGGTTATTCGTCACGCGCGGCCTTGGCAATTCCGGACGGACGTTTCGTTTATTCAACCGTCCGGAAATCGCCGTGATTACGCTTAGAAAAGCGTGAATTTTATTTTATTTTATTTATTATAAATTTATTATAAATTTTATAATAAATTATTTTATCAAAAGTCGGTGAGGCTATGCGGGAATTTGACGCGGGAAATTATGATATTGCGGTTATCGGCGCGGGACACGCCGGAATAGAAGCGTCTCTGGCGGCGGCGCGTCTCGGTCTGCGCTGCGTTATCTTTACGATTAATTTAGACGCCGTCGGCAATATGCCATGCAATCCGGCGATTGGCGGGACCGGCAAAGGACATCTTGTCCGCGAACTGGACGCCCTCGGCGGCGAAATGGCCAAAGCCGCTGACGAATGCTGTATTCAGTATAGATTATTAAACCGGGGCAAAGGTCCGGCGGTATGGAGTTTAAGGGCGCAGGCGGACCGCAGAAAATATCAGGAGCGCATGAAACGCGTTCTTGAATTACAGGAAAATTTAACGGTCCGGCAGGGTGAAGTGATCCGGCTTGACAGAGTTCGCGATATGGATTATGATAAATCTCGCGCCTGTAACGGCAATCACGACGGGGCTTGCGCGGATCAGAAAAATCCATCCGGCGAAGATCAGCGATATAAATTAAAAAATAAATTTAAAATTTTACTGGCGACGGGCGCGGTATTTACGGCGCGGGCGGTCATTATCGCCACGGGGACTTATCTTTCCGGCAGGACGATTATCGGCGAATGCGTGGAGGAATCCGGCCCGGACGGAATGCACGCCGCTTATAGATTGACGGACAGCTTGAAATCTCTGGGCCTGCCGTTAAGAAGATTTAAAACCGGGACGCCGCCGCGCGTCAATCGCCGGAGCGTGAATTTTGACGCGATGGAAATCCAGCCGGGGGATGAAATTCCCGTGCCGTTTTCGTATTCGACAAAAAATCTCCCGGAAAATCGCGCGGTATGCTATTTGACTTGGACGACGCCCGAAACGCGAAAGATTGTGGAGGAAAATTTAAATCTTTCGCCGTTATATTCCGGCGTGATTGAGGGCGTCGGGCCGCGTTACTGTCCGTCGTTCGAGACGAAAATCGTCAGATTCCCGGATAAAGAACGCCATCAGTTATTTATAGAACCCATGGGATTAAACACGGAGGAGTTATATATACAGGGCTTTTCGTCGTCCATGCCGGAAGATATTCAAATCAAAATGCTGCGCAGCGTGCCGGGATTGGAAAACGCGGAAATCACGCGTCCGGCCTACGCGATTGAATATGACTGCATTGACCCGTTATATTTAAAATCCACGCTGGAATCCAAACAAATCCCCGGATTATACGGCGCGGGACAGTTCAACGGTTCGTCCGGATACGAAGAAGCCGCCGTACAGGGATTTGTGGCGGGCGTGAACGCGGCGCGGCAATTGCTGGGACAATCGCCGTTTATTCTAACCCGCGCGGAATGTTATATCGGCGCTTTAATCGACGATCTTGTTACGCGCGGGACGGACGAGCCGTATCGCATGATGACTTCCCGGAGCGAATATCGCCTATTATTGCGCCAAGATAACGCCGATTGGCGATTGACCCGGCGCGGCTATGAAATCGGACTTGTCAGCGCGGAGAGATTGCGGGAAGTCGAGAGGAAATATTACGCCGTGAATCAGGAAATCAAGCGTTTGGAACATACGGGAATCTCATCATCGCCGGAACTGGCGGAGTTATTAAAATCAAAAGGCGGCGCGGACATTCATTCCGGTTCTTCTTTGATCGCTTTATTGCGCCGTCCGCGGATCAGTTATCAGGATTTGGCGCCGTTTGATTCCGATCGTCCGGAGTTATCGCCGGATATTCGGGAACAGGTGGAAATCTCCGTCAAATACGAAGGCTATATTAAAAGACAGCAAAGACAGGTGGAAGAATTTCACCGTATGGAATCGCGTATCTTGCCGGAGAATATCAATTATGATTCCATACAGGGCTTGCGATTGGAAGCGCGGGAGAAATTATCGGCGATCCGTCCTTTGAATCTTGGACAGGCGGCGCGGATTTCGGGCGTATCCCCGGCGGATATGGCGGCGCTGTCGATTTATCTTGTTTCAACAGCGCGAAATATTTTATAAAATTTTTATATCACAGTCTCTGACGCCAGTATATTAATAATATTTTATAATATTTTATAATATTTTCACGAATGATTGTTTATATTGCGCGGATTTTTATAATATCAAGCCGGATGAATTGGTCGGGCGTGAATTGCCGGAGAAAGAGAGAAAAACGGAGGAATGATAGAATATGCGCGTATTTCTCGCGATATTGGTTTGTAAATTGGGACGCTTTGTCGGCAAATTGATTGGCAAGGGAAGCTCTATGCCGGGAAAGGCGGCCTTGAAAATCTGTCCGGATATTTTGAAGCGTCTGAAACTGCCGGAAAAAATCATCGCCGTCACGGGATCGAACGGCAAAACGTCAACGGTTGAGATGATCGCCGCGATTCTGCGCGCCGACGGAAAAAACGTGATTTATAATCAAGAGGGATCGAATCAGACGGAAGGCGTCACGACGTTGTTATTAGCCAATTCCGATTGGCGCGGGCGCGTCAACGCGGATATATTATTATTAGAATCCGATGAACGATACGCCGCGCGGACGTTTGCGTATTTTCATCCCACGCATTTTGTGATCACGAATTTATATCGGGATCAATTGACGCGCAACGGACACCCGGAATCGGTTTATAACGCGCTTCTGCCCGCGATTGCTCCGGATACGGAGTTGATATTAAACGCCGATGATCCGTTGTCGTCGTGTTTCGGACGCGGACGGGAAAACGCGGTTTATTTCGGTCTGGACAGGTGCGATATTTCGGCGGACCAGCCGACGGGCGTCTATCATGACGGCGCGTATTGTCCCGTATGCGGGCATGAAATGAAATATCAATACGCGCATTATAATCATATTGGCGCGTATGCGTGCGCGAACTGCGGACACGCCAAGCCGGAAACGGATTTCACGGGGACGGATTTAAATTTAAAAACCGGCGTGTTAGAAATTGATAATAGTATTAAAATTAATTTGGCGTTCCGGAGCATATATAATGTATATAATATTTTAGCGGCGTATGCTGTCTGTCGGCGCGTGGGCGTCGGCGCGGACGTGATCGCCAATACGATAGGAAATTATATCTTAAAAAACGGACGTATGCGGACGTTTTATCTTGGCGCGCGTCACGGCGTATTATTGACCAGCAAACATGAAAACTCAATCGCTTATGATACGAATTTGAGATATATCGCCGGACTGGACAAGCCATGTGTCGTTCTTGTGATTGTGGACGCGGTCAGCCGGAAATATTTCACCAGTGAGACAAGCTGGCTGTGGGATATTGATTTTGATTTGTTAAATCAAGCGCATATAAAAAATATTATTTTATCCGGACGCTATTGCAATGACTTGGCGGAAAGATTTGTTTACACGTCGATTCCGGCGGACAAATGGCGCGTGATGGAAAGTATTCCGGAAGCGGCTCTGGAATTGCGGCGGGAGGAATCGCCGGAAACATCAGGCGAACCCGAAGAATTATATGTCGTCACCTGTTTCTCGGACCGGGATAAATTTCTGATCCACACGGAAAAAGAGAAAGAGCGGGATAAAAATCAGGAATGGAATCAGGAATCAAATCAGGAATTGAGACAGGGGGAAAAAGCGTCGTGAAAGCCGTGAACGAGAGTGAAAATGAAAAGCGATTATTATTTCTGTCTTTCTATCCGGATTTGATGAATTTATACGGCGGTTACGCGAATTTATTAATATTGCGCCGCCTGATGGAACGGCTTGGACGCGCCGTGACGGTACGGGAAATCACGCCGGGGGAAACGCCGGATTTGTCGGATTTGTCGCAAGCGGATTTTGTATTCATGGGCGCGGGAACGGAACGCCGTCAGAAATTCGCCATGGATGATTTTATCAGATATTCGGATTTGATCAAAAATCTCGCGGCGGATGATACGCCCATGTTGTTTTCCGGAAATTCCATGGAATTATGCGGAAAGAATATCACGACGGCGGACGGCGAAATCTATCATGGAATCGGCTTGGCCGGGTTTGAGACGGTCCAGCGCGCGCGCCGTATCACGGGCGACGTATACGGCTATATGAATCATATTCCGGGGGATTCGGAGAATACAGCCGAAACGCCGTATCGTATCCAGATCGTAGGCTTTATGAACAAAAGCGGCATTATATCCGGCGTGGAGACGCCGCTGTTAAATATTCTTGACATGGGTTTCGGCAATGAGTTTGAAAAAGGCCCGGAGGGATTTCAGATCAAAAATATTATCGGATCTGAATTAACAGGGCCGATACTGGTCAAAAATCCGTGTATATTGGAAAAAATCGCCGCCGCGATTTTCACGCGGCGGGGACTGCCATTGCCGGACGAATGGCCGATAGATCCATGGGCGCGGAACGGTTATGACGTGACTGTCCGGGAACTCGACGCCCGTTGTCATAAGCGCTGAATGGATTGATCATGATGATATAATTCCCGGCAAAACGCGGCGATGGTATCAAAATCAAAAGTTTCCCCGGTTTCTTCCGGTCGGCGGATTAAGATCAATTTGATTCCCGTGTTTTTGGCCGCCGTGAGTTTCTCCGGGAATCCCCCGGCTTGTCCGCCGTCTTTCGTGACAAGATATGAAATCTGAAATTGCCGGATCATCGCCTGATTGAATTCAACGGAAAACGGCCCTTGCGCGGCGATAATATTCCGGCGCGGGATTTTTAAATTCTCACAGGCGGACAGCCCCTCATGGGTGGGCAGAATCCGGGGGAATAATCGCTCCGGATTGATATAATTTTCATGATTTGGATTCTGAAATCCCGCGAAAATATTTAATTCTTTCGCGCCGATGGTTAATAATATATTTTGATTGTCCGCCGTTTTCGACAGATATTCCGCCGCGCGCGTCAAATTCGGCGTGATCGTCATATCCGGATCTCCGGGTAAAACGCTTTCCGGACGCGCCAAGCGGCGATAAGCCACGCCGGATTGGATACAGGCGGCGCGGATGTTGCGCGTCGCCTCGATTGCGTATGGATGCGTCGCGTCAATACAGGCGGTTATATTATCCTGTCGCAATAATTTGATCATTTGTTCCTGATTCCGGCGTCCGGCGTACACCCGCACGCCGGATTTTTCGCCCTGTATTTCCCGTCCGTATTCCGTCGCCACGCTGACGGAAACCGGAACGCCCCAGCCGGATAATAAATACGACAATTCGCGGCCTTCGGTCGTGCCGCCAAAAATCATGATTCTCATGGATTCGGATTGCGCGTCCGGTCTTGTTCCCGTGATTCTGGTTCTCGCGCCTGTTCTTGTGATTCTCGCTCTTGCGCCTGTTCTTGTGATTCTTGTTCCGGCGTCTGTTCTTGTGATTCTCGCTCTCGCGCCTGATTGTCCGTTTTACGCTGTTTCCCGTGTTCGCGCAGTTCTTTGAATTCTTCCAGCTCTTCGGACAATTCTCCGCCGAATTCTTTCGGGAACGCCAGACGCGCCGCGATAATCGCCGCGATACATAAGGCCGCGAATAACAACATCGCGCGTTGTTCGCCGCCCGTGGTTAATACCACCGCGCTTAATCCCAATATCGCCGACACGACATATAAAGTGGCGACAGCCTGTTTTTGATTCAGCCCCATGTCGATCAATCTGTGGTGAATATGCTCCCGATCCGGACGCATGGGGCTTTGTCCGTGCGCCAGACGCCGGAAAAACGCGAATGACGTGTCAAAAATCGGCAGGCCAAGAATCAAAAACGGCACGACGAATGAAATCACGGCGTAATATTTAAATAATCCCTGTATAGACATGGTCGCCAGAATATAGCCTAAAAACATGGCGCCCGTATCGCCCATGAACATTTTGGCGGGATTGAAATTATACGGCATAAATCCCACGCACGCGCCCACCAGCGCGGCCAATACGATGGAAACATCGGCTTCGCCCAATAATAACGCGATCACAAGCATTGTCGTGGCGGAAATCGTCGAAACGCCGTTGGCCAGACCGTCAAGGCCGTCGATCAAATTCACGGAATTTGTCACGGCGACGATCCATAACACGGTCACGGGAACGGATAATCCGCCGAGCATCCAATATAAATTGCTGGAAAAGATATTCGGATTGGAAAACGCCTGAATCGTCACGCCGTTGAGGGCGGGAATTAACGCCGCCGCGATTTGAATAATAAATTTCACTTTCGCGGGCAGCGCCACGCTGTCATCCACGACGCCCAAGACGACAATCACAACCGCGCCTAATAATACGCTCTTCATTTCCGGCGTCATGGGGACGAATAATAACGTACTGATCATGAAACCGATAAAAATCGCCAGACCGCCGAGGCGCGGCGTGGGTACTTTGTGCATCCGGCGGCTGTCTTTCGGCACGTCAATCGCGCCGACTTTATACGCGAATGTCCGCACCACCGGCGTCATGAGAAAACTGAATACCAAAGCGACCAATAAAGCGAGAATCACATACGCGACAAGCCGGTTGTCATAACCCATATAGACCATAATAATAAATTCTCCAGATATATTTTATGATTTGTTTTTCAGCGCGGCAGGAAGCCTAATTTTTTATGCGCTTTTAACAGCGTCCGGCGGGCGATACGGCTTGCCCGTTCCGCGCCGGTTTTGTATATATTCTCAAGATAGGCTTTGTCTTTTAATAAACGCTCCGTCTCTTCCCGGATGGGACGCAAAGTCTCAATGACAATCTCGCCGACGGCTGATTTTAAATTCCCATATCCCTGACCGTCAAATTGCGCGAGCGCGTCCGGCATGGCTTTTCCCGTCGCCGCGCAATAGATAGACAATAAATTCGACACGCCCGGCTGTTTTTCGGGATTATAATCAATATGCGCCTCGCTGTCCGTCACGGCGCGTTTGAATTTGCGTTTTATATCCTCCGGCTTGTCTAATAAAAACACACAGCCTTCCGGATCGGATTTGCTCATTTTATCTTCCGGATGATTCAAACTCATGACGCGCGCGCCGATCTCCGGAATAAACGGCTCCGGTATCGTGAATATATCGCCGTAAATATGATTAAATCTCAGAGCTATATCGCGGCATAATTCAACGTGCTGTTTCTGATCCGCGCCGACGGGGACCAAATCCGCCTGATATAATAAAATATCCGCCGCCATCAATACCGGATAAGTAAACAATCCCGCGTTGATATTGTCCGCGTGGCGCTGGGATTTCTGTTTAAACTGCGTCATGCGGGACAGTTCGCCGAATTGGGTATAACAGCCCAAAATCCAGCTTAATTCCGCGTGTTCCGGCACATGGCTTTGAATAAATAAAATAGATTTCTCCGGATCCAGTCCGCAGGCGACATATTGCGCCAGCTGCGCCATACAGCGCCGCCGCAAATCCGCCGGATTCTGCCGCACTGTGATCGTATGCAGGTCGACAATGCAGTACACGCAGTCGTATGCGTCCTGTAAAACAGTCCAATTGCGAATCGCGCCCATATAAGATCCGAGCGTCAGTTCCCCGCTGGGCTGTATGCCGCTGAATATGCGTTTCTTTGCCGTATTCTCCATTTGATTTTACACCGTCCCTGTGATTTCCCATGCTCCATGGAATCAAAATTTATTATTATATTTTATTTTATCACACGCGGACGAAAAGCGCAATCCGGACCGGCGATCCTGTTTGTAAATTTTCATCCGTGAGAAATACTTGTCTGTCCGGACGCTTGACAAGACAGGTCCCGTGCCGTATACTGTTTATATTCATATAATGCCTTGATATATAGAAATATATAAAATTATATAAAA
>CAJOQY010000074.1 GCA_905236835.1 uncultured Oscillibacter sp.
AAATGATTTATTAGGCGTGGAATATTGTAAAGCGGTTTTAAAATATAATAATTATAATATAAAAATAATGGCGATTCCGCGCGCGGGGGGCGGACACGACAAAGCCGGATCCGCGTCGGAAATCCGGGCGTTACTGCGCGCGGGAGATACGGAAAAGCGCGAACGCGCGTTGAATCTGATGGCTCCGGCCATGCGGGAGTGTTATTTACAGGAAGAAGCCCAAGGCCGCGCGCCGGTATTATATGAAAAACTCGAACGCGCGATTCTGGCCCGTCTGCGGTCCATGACGCGGGACGACTGGGCCGTTTATGACGCCGGACATGAGGGGCTGTCCAATCGGATGTATCAGGCGGCGAAAAACGCCGTATCCGTCCGGGAAATTTTTATCAAAGCGAAAACAAAACGCTATCCCATGGCAAGGCTCCGGCGCATGATATTATACGCCTGTCTGGATTTGCGTCAGACGGATCAGAGCGTATATGATTATCATCAAAACAATTTTTATCTGCGTCCGCTGGCGATGAACAAGACCGGCAGGATGTTACTGGCGCGGATGCGCGGTCACGCCGCCGCGCCGGTCATCACGCGGGCGGCTGATTTGAAAAAATTAAATCCTGACGCGCGGATGATTTTACAGCGGGAAATCAAAACCGCTGATTTGTACGCGCTGGCGTTTCCGGATTTAACCGCCGCGTCCGGTCAAAGCGCGCTGATCCGGGAGCCTCCGGCAATATTATAAAATATTATAAATAAAATATTATAAAATAAAGCGAAAAAAGAAAGAGAAATATGTTATATCAAGATATATATAATAATATCTATCAAAAAATATATAAAATTAAAAATTTATTTGTGTTTTTCGCGTTAATCTGTTTTGGCGTATCGCTGACGGCGTGTCATGAGAACCCGTCCGGGGGGGTTGAACGCGCTTTTTTTGTGAATCCGGAGACCCGGAGCGGGGCGGCATGGTCGGAAAACGGGGATTTATTGGCGCGGTATGAATATCAAATTCCCGTTATGACCGCGTATCGGCGGGACGGCGCGGATTTTGCCGTCGAACGCGCGGAAAATGAGACGGATCGTTTGTCCGTCGCGGAGATATTTAATACTGAATTTCAGCAATGGACGGACAGTCTGGATTTTCCCGCGATGGAAAACGCCGCGCGTCTGGCTTATCAGCGTCGGGCGGAACTCGGGCAGGCATGGGAAGCCGGATATTATCAAAATCTGAACTGTGAAATCTATCAAAACGGGCGTCTTGTCAGTGTCGCGGCGGAATTTGATTATTTTGACGGCGGCGCGCATATGAAAAAAATGCTGTTCGGATGGAATTTTGACATACGCTCAGGGCGGTTTTTCAACGCCGGGGATTTGTTTGACGATACGAGCGTTATCACAAAAGAACTGATCCGGCAGGCCTCGGAACGCGGCGGACTGGATGACAATTACGCCGATATTCTTACATATTGGAGCGATTCCACCGCCGCCGTGACGTTCCGATCCGATTGCGTGACAATCGCTTATTCGCCCTATGATCTGACGGCGTCTTATGACGCCGGTCCCCAGATTTTTACCGTGGACCGGGAGAAGCTGGAGCCTTATCTGAATGAATACGGGAAAAAACTGCTCTCCGGGGAATGATATAAAATTAAATATAAAATTAATATAAAATAATAAAATCCCGTCCCTGTCAAAGGCGGCGGGATTTTGGCGCATTCGGGATCGCGAGAAAGCGCGGACAGAAACCGGAGACGATTCCTGTCCGCGTATCGCGTGTGTATATAAAATAGGAGGGAGAAAACGCATCGGGCTGGGAGTAACCCTTTGCTGGATATAAAATATACAGGATAAATATGGCGAAAGTATGGGTTTGTTGTGAACAGATTGTGAATTTTTCGGCGATTGTTCGATGATATATGAATAAAATATGAATGATTTGTAAAATTCGCCGCGCGTAAGAAAATATTGGCGCGGAGAGGGGCGTATATTCCGGCGCGTTCGCGTGATATTATATATTATATTATAAAATATATCATCACGCGGGAAAGGCGGGTAATGGAATTGAGAAAGAAGATCGGATTTCTGGCCGGGATGGGCGCGGGACTGATGGCGGGCGCGGCGGTCGGCGCGATGATGCCCTATGACCGGGACCCTATGAAAACGCGGGTAGGGAAAAGCATTCGGAAATTAAGCGTCGCGGTGGATCGCGCGGTGGATAATATTATATCCGATATGCGCTGAAACGCGCAATCCCCCCGGCCAACGCGCCGGGGGGAGATTCAGTCGGGCGAATGAACGCGCTTTTGACAAGGGAGATTTTTTGATAAATTTAAATCACGCGAG
>CAJOQY010000075.1 GCA_905236835.1 uncultured Oscillibacter sp.
CGTATGGCGCAGTCGCGCATGATGGAGCAGGTGCCGAAATCGGATGTGGTTATCCGAAACCCGACGCATGTGGCCGTGGCGTTGCGGTATCATCCGAATGAGGACGCCGCGCCGATTGTGCTTGCCATGGGCGCGGACAGTCTGGCGGCGCGGATCGTCGCCGTGGCGGAAGAGCATGATATTATGATTCTGGAAGATGTCCAGCTTGCGCGGGCGTTATACGCCGAAGCGGAATTAAACCGCCCGATTCCGGCGGATTTATACGAAGCCGTCGCGGAAGTAATGGTGTATTTATATAAACTTGGCCGCGTGAAAGCGTGAAAATAGATATGAAATATAAAAAACGGCGGAAGCCGGAAAGGGAAGCGTCATGAGGCAGATGATACAAAATAACGCGGTCACGCTGTTTGTCGTGGTGATCGTGCTGTTCATGATTATTCCGATTCCCGCGTCTTTATTGGATGTGCTGTTGGTTTTAAATCTTTCTTTATCGGTGATTATTCTGGTTATCACGATGAATATCTCCGAAGCGCTGGAGTTTTCGATTTTTCCGTCATTGCTGTTAATCACGACGCTGTTTCGATTGGGCATGAATATTTCGTCAACGAGATTGATATTGTCTAACGGCGGATACGCGGGCGAAGTGATTTCGGCGTTTAGTGATTTGATCACGGCGGGCAATGTGGTAATTGGATTTATTATATTTATTATTATCGTATTGGTTCAGTTGATCGTGATCACAAAGGGCGCGGAACGCGTGGCGGAAGTGGCGGCGCGTTTTACCCTCGACGCCATGCCCGGAAAACAGATGGCAATCGACGCGGATTTGAATACAGGCATTATTGACGAACAACAAGCCAGACTGCGCCGCGCGAAGATTCAAAGGGAATCGGATTTTTACGGCGCGATGGACGGCGCGACGAAGATCGTCAAAGGCGATTCGACGATGTCGATTATATTGACGCTGGTAAATTTGATCGGCGGATTTATCATCGGGGTTTTGCAGGGCGGCATGGATTTAACGACGGCTTTGGATGTGTATTCCCGCGCCACGGTCGGCGATGGTCTGGTGTCGCAGCTGCCCGCCTTGATGATCTCGACGGCCACGGGCATGATCGTCACGCGGTCCGTGTCGGAAGGCAGTCTGGGCGGGGACGTGCGGACGCAGTTCACGGCGCAGCCGACGGCGATCATGGTCGCCGGGGGCGCGATGGGGTTTCTCGCGGTTTTGCCCAATACGCCGCATTTCGCGCTGGCGTTTGTGGGCGTGATATTATTAATCGCCGGATGGTATTTATTGAGCCGGATACGCCGGGAGGAAGAAGCCGCCGCGCCGCCGGAAGAGGCCGCCGCGCCGCCGGAAGAGGCCGCGCCGTCGCCCGCGGATTATTATAAAGATATTAGCAATGTTTATTCGTTATTGACCGTCGAGCCGATAGAAATGGAAGTCGGTTATAGTTTAATTCCATTGGTGGATGAGAACAGCGGCGGAAGATTAATTAATAGAATCGTGATTTTCAGACGCCAATACGCGCAGGAAATGGGATTTGTCGTCCCGACGGTAAGATTACATGACGGATCAATGCTGGGGACGAATCAATATGTAGTATATATCAAAGGCGAGGAAGTGGCGCGGGGCGAGATTTTAATGGATTATTATCTTGCTTTGGAGCCGCCGAATCCCATACAGGAAATCGACGGGATTGAAACCGTTGAGCCGGCGTATGGCATCCCGTCCAGATGGATTTTGCCGGAAAACAAAGAAATGGCGGAAATTTACGGCTATACGGTGATTGATCCGTTATCCGTCATGCTGACGCATTTGTCAGAGACGATACGAAGGCACGCGCATGAGTTATTGGGCCGGAGCGAGACGATTCAGCTTGTGGAGAATTTGAAGAAAACTTCCCCGGAACTGGTGGAGGAAGTCTGTCCGGCTGTGGTATCTTACGCGTTATTGGAAAAGATATTGCGTAATTTGCTCATGGAAGGCGTGCCGATACGCGATTTGGGGACGATATTGGAAACCATGGTGGACGCGATGACGAATAATCGGGATCCGGATTTGATCACGGAGAGCGTGCGCGGCGCGCTCAGCCGGACCATTACGCGCCGTTTCTGCGAAAACGGTCAGTTAAGGGCGATTACGCTGGACGGCGAAGTCGAACGCCGGATCGTCGCGTCTTTGACGAGAAACGAACAGGGAATTTATCTGGCCATGGGTCCGGAGCTGATTCAGCCGGTCATTTCGCAATTGGCCGAGAATATCCGGAAATTTCAGGATTTGGGCCAGCCGGCGGTATTATTGACCAGTCAGGTTATCCGGGTATATTTAAGCCGGTTATTATCGCAATATTTCCCGAATTTGTATGTCTTGTCTTTTAATGAAATCGTCGGGACGATACAGATTCAGTCCATTGGCAATATCACGCTTGGCGCGGCGGCGAATTCCGGCGAAACGGCGGCGCGTCAGCGCGGGGCGTAATTTATAATTATTATAAAAATTATTATAAAATACGAAAGCGGAACGGACCGGAGGCAGTATGGAAGAATACGCGAATATGACAACTGAAGAACTGTTTCAGGCGTACCGGGACGCGCCCAGCGAGGAACTCAAATGGGCCATCGTGATGCGCTATACGAATACGATCAAGAGCATCGCCCTGCAAATTCAGGGGGTGTACGCCAGTTTCGCCCAATTGGATGATATTATCAACGAGGGCTTGATCGTATTGGCGCGGGCGGTGGATAAATATGATCCGTCCATCGGAAAATTTGAAACTTACGTCGCCAAACGGATCCGGGGCATGATTATTGATCTGGCCCGCCAGCAGGACTGGGTGCCGCGTCCGGTGAGAAAACGCGCGCGGGAAATCGAACGCGCCAACGCGGAATTATACGCCAGCCTTGGACGCTTCCCGACGGAACATGAAGTCGCGGAATATTTAAATATATCAGATGAGGAATATCAAGAGGGCATGACAGGCGCGTCGGTTTACAGCGTGGTGTCTTTGGAAGAAACGCTGGAGGGCTGCGAACAGATTCCGGACCGGGGACAGTCGGAACAGCTTTCCCCGGATCAGGTCGTGGAACGCGGGGAACTGCTGGAAACGCTGTCAAAGGCGATTGGGTCTCTGCGCCGGAATGAGCAGATTGTGTTGTCATTGTATTATCAAAAAGATATGAAAATGAAAGACATCGCGTCCGTTCTGGGCGTCAGTCAGGCGCGGGCGTCCCAGATACATACCCGCGCCCTGCAAAAATTAAAAGTCCTGCTCACGGATCGGAACGGGCTTTCCTGAAAACGCGCCGGA
>CAJOQY010000076.1 GCA_905236835.1 uncultured Oscillibacter sp.
CGGCAGGAAATCCGTTCGCCGTTTCTTCTGAACACGCTCAGATAGACGCCTTCGCTGTAATCGGCGCCGTATCCCTGCTGACTGAACACCTGTTCCGTCACGTCCATAGCGCGGGACGAGCTCTGTCCGGCGGCGGCTTCTCTCGCGGCGGATAAGCTGTCATAAGCCTGAGAGCCGGCGTAAATTTTAATATCTTCTTTCGCTATGCCTTCGCTGTTTTGATTATTATACACAGCCCGGACATAATAACGATTGTCATAGAGATTGCCTTCCGTGGCTGTCCAATAATAGGCGGAGAGGACTTTGGTATTCGGATCGACGATTTCATTGATACGTTCCAGATAAGTGGTCGGGGGCATATTTCCGTTTTCATCGAGAATAAAATCGCTGTAAGTGTGCGGCGCCTCGAATCGGATCGGCGCGATGTCCTCGGGATTCTGGACGTTTTCCGGAATATCCGGCGTAGTGCTTACATCCACGATGACGCGGAAAGGCATAATGGAAACCGGCGATCCGTCGCGCTTCCATACGATGGTGAATTGCGGGCCGTTTTCAATGCCGTTGGGTCCGTTGACGAAATTCCCGGGATACGCGTAACGATCCGCGATCCGCTGGGTATCCAGTTCTTTTTCCCACGCCAGTTCGCTGATGGTCCGTCCCGTCTCTTCGCCCTCGGCTGTGACGATATTTTTGCCGCTCTTTTGCGCGTCTTCCACGGTGAAATAAAATCCCTCGTAAATTTCGGCTTCAAGGTCTTTATAAACATCATAGCTCTTGGAGACTCTTTCGCCGCGCGCGTTTTTGGCGTCGTTCAGCTTCATTGTGAGCCACAGTCTGCCGTCCTGCCATGTGTCATTGACGGTAATGCGATAGACGTCTACCCACTGTTCTTCCTCGCCGTCCTCGCGCTTTTCCACATAGGTATAAGCGTCCCGTCCTGTGGTGGTCAGACCCTTAGGCTGATAGCCGTAATCTTTTGTCTTGTCGTAATGCTCGTAATTTTTATGATAGACGTAAACGCCGCCGCGCCGGTCGTCCATATAGGCGAATTTCATGTCCAATAAACCGCCCGTTTCGGGATATTGCGTCAGCGTCTTGATTACATAACGGATATTATTCAAATCCAGCTGATCCAGAGAGCCGGAAATGACCTCAAAATATTGCGTCCGTTCTTCCGTCATCGCGTAATCAGAGAGATCCAGTTTCGTTTGGCTGTTGATAATCCGATAATTTACGCTCTCTTCGTCGGGATTCCACGGGTCGAACGCGTTCCGTCCGTCGCCGGAATAATATTGAGTCATATCCCATTCGCCCCAGACGAATTGAGCCGCTTTTACTTCGCGGTTTTGTTCGCTGTTCCATTTAAATACTTCCACACGGGCGTCCGCGAGTTCCAAATCGAACGCGCCGCGCAAATCGGCTTCCAATTGGACTTCCGGCAAAGCCTGCGTACTTTGGAGCCATGCTATATCCGGCGTCTCCGGCATCCGCGCCAATCTCAACGGAATCGTATGAGTGCCCAGAACCAGATTGATTCTCACCGCCGCGTTGGGATTGCTACGATTGGAATGAACTTTGAACGTATGACCGTTAATGACGCGGCTGACGTTGGGCGTGGTAAATTCAAAATCGCCCTCTTTCCAGACCGGAGCGCCCCGATAAGTTTTGACTTCTTTCCAGACAGGCTGTCTTTTTCCGTCCGCGAGCTCTTCCCAGACAGGATTGCCGTCCTGATCCGTCATCTGTTCATAGACAGGTTGTTGTTTCGGCTGATTGTTTTCGTCCAAAACGGGATTTCCGCCTTGATCCAGAACGGGTTCCCAAATGGGTTTTCCGTTTTCGTCCAGACGCTGGACTTTGTCCGTTTCCACGATCTCGTATTCACCCGGAATCGGCTGTCCTTTTTCGTCCAGAATAGGTTTCTGAAAGTCCTGAACGGGGTTTCCGTCCGGATCTAAAAGCGGCGTCGTTCCCTCGCGCACAGGGGAACGATATTTAAAATGAATGACATAGGGGAAGAAAGCGTCTTCTTCCAATTCAATCGTATAACTTCCGCTTTGTTCGTAAGTGACATATAAGGGATCGCGGCGTTCGGCTTTCGCCTGTTCGCTCTCGGTTTCGGCGCGTTCCTGATCCGTTCCGACGGTAATTTCTTTCGGCGCGGGAAGCGCGGGATTATTCGGCATTTGCGGCAAAGTATAAAATACTTCGTCCATCCAGTTCGCGTAAATGCTGAACACATGTCTCGGCTCGGGCGTCGGCGTCGGGGCTGTCGTTATCGCCGGGGGCGTCGTCGGCTCGGGCGTCGGCGGCATAATCAGCGCTTTATCTTCTTTTGTCTCGAAAGTCTTTTTCCAGTATTTACTGTTTTCAAATGATCCGTTTTCGTCCGCGACCGCGAACCATATATCGACCGGCAGAGCGGAATCATCCGGGAGGCGAATCAGGAAATTGCCGTCCGCGTCGAAAGACTCGTAATTCGCGTGATGATCCGTCCAGCTCGCGTCATTCACGACGGTAACGGCGCGGTTTTCAAATCCCGGATTTAAATTTCCGTCCGCGTCGGCGACGTTTTCGCCATAAG
>CAJOQY010000077.1 GCA_905236835.1 uncultured Oscillibacter sp.
CCGTTGGAGTTTGGCACCGCCGGACTGCGCGGAACCATGTACACCGGACTGCATAACATGAATGTCCATGTCGTCCGTTGGGCTACGCAGGGTTTCGCGGATATTATCGTGAAAGAAGGCGAAGAGGGTAAACGCCGGGGCGTGGCGATCTGTATGGACTGCCGCAATCACTCGATGGAATACGCGATTGCCGCGGCTGAAGTATGCGCCGCCAACGGCATTCATGTGCGCCTGTTCGAGTCTCTGCGTCCCACGCCGGAATTAAGTTTCGCCGTCCGGGAATATCACTGTCAGGCGGGCATTAATATCACGGCGAGCCATAACCCGAAAGAATATAACGGCTATAAAGTCTACTGGCAGGACGGCGCGCAGCTTCCCCCGGTTCACGCCGACGCGATTTCGGCGCGTCTGGCGGAAATTGATATTTTTAATGATATTAAAACAATGCCGTATTATGACGCCGTGCGCGCCGGTTTAATCGAACGGCTGGGCGTGGAGACGGACGAGAAATTCCTGAAAAACGTCATGGATCAGGTAAATGATTATAATACCGTCAAGAAAGTCGCGGATCAATTCAAAGTCGTTTACACGCCGTTCCACGGCACGGGTCATAAATTAATCCCGGAGGCTTTATATCGTCTGGGCATTAAAAATTTGTTCTGCGAGCCGGAACAGATGAAAATCGACGGCAATTTCCCGACAGTCAAATCCCCCAATCCGGAAAATCCGGAGGGATTCGCGCTTGCCGTCGAGTTGGCCAAAAAAGAGGGCGCTGATTTTATTATCGGCTCCGATCCGGACGCGGACCGGCTGGGCCTGATGGTCAAGACAAAATCCGGCGATTTCCAAGTGTTAAGCGGCAATCAGATTGGCGTGCTGCTGCTTGATTATTTAATCGGCGCCTTAAATCGTTCCGGGAAAATGCCCAAAAATCCCGTCGCGCTGAAAAGTCTGGTATCCACCGAGATGGCGCGGGAAGTCGCGAAAGTGAACGGCTTACAGTGCTTTGACACGTTCACGGGATTCAAGTTCTTGGCCGAGAAAAAAGACAAACTGGAAAAGACCGGCGAAGGCAATGTTATCATGTCGTTTGAAGAGAGCAACGGCTATATGGTAGGCGGTTACTGCCGCGATAAAGACTCAATCGGCGCGGCGATGCTGGTGGCCGAGATGGCGGCGTGGTTCTACGATCAGGGCAAGACGCTTGCCGACGCTATGGACGAGTTATACGCCAAATACGGCTATTTCTCCGAGCATACTTATAATTTAGTCATGCCCGGACTGGATGGTTTAAAAGACATGGCCGAGTTAATGCGCAAACTCCGGGAAGAGCCGCCCGCCGAGATTTCCGGCGTGAAAGTTCTGGTCCGGAAAGATTACAAAGACGGTTCCCAGATTGACGCGGAGACCGGCGCGAAAACCAGTATGGAACTGTCCGGATCCAACGTCCTGCGCTTCGAGATGGCCGACGGTACGTCCGCGATTGTCCGTCCCTCCGGCACGGAGCCGAAAATCAAAGTCTATGTCATGGCGCGCGGCAAGGACGCCGCCGAGGCGAAAGCCAATAACGAACGCTATGGCAAATGGGTTGAGAGCCTCCAGAAATAATATAAAATAATATATTATTATTTATAAATATTAATTTCCGGCGCGTAAAAATCAAATAACAGGACGACGGCGGCGTGATAAAAATCATTACGCCGCCGCTTGTCTGTCAGGAGGGACGCATGAAATCAAAAAAATATCATATATTCGCGCTCGTGATCATCTTTTTTCTCTCGTCATGGATGACGATATTGCCCGCGCGCGGGGCGGCTTTGTCCGCCGGCGATACGCCCTTGATACGGATCAGCGACGCCGACGCCGAACCCGGCGAAAAATTCCGGGTCAATATTTCTCTGGAAAATAATCCGGGTTTTATCTCCATGATTCTTCATGTCGTTTATAATCAGGCCGTCATGACTTTGACCGGCGTGCGGGACATGGGCCGTCTCGACGGGACGGAACAGAATCCGAATCTGAGTTTATTTCCCTATGTATTAAGCTGGGGCGCGGATACCCGGACGGAAAATTATACGGGCAATGACATTCTGGCCGTATTGGAATTTGAGTTAAATCCCGATGTCCCGGCGGGCGATTATGATATATCCGTCTGGTATAACGCGAGCGCGGATGAGATTTTAAATCTTGATTTAAAATCCGTGAATTTTGAGATTCAAAACGGCGCGATACATACGGACGGACCGAAAACGCCGGAGGCGGACACGCCCGCGATCACGGGCGTTACGCGTCTGAGCGACCGGATTGAGGTCAGCGTGGAGGGGATTCCGGCGTCAGGGGGGCAAATCCTCTGCGCGGTATATGATCGGCGCGGCTGTCTGTCCGGACTGGCGTCCCGCGCGCTGTCCGCCGGGAACGCCGTTTATGATTTCCAGCCGGACGGCGCGAAAGACGGATTTGTAAAAATATTTTTAATCAATTCCCGGGGCGTCCCGCTGTGCGAATCCAGACGGGGATAAACGCGGCGGCGCCAAACTATCCGGCGCATACGCCGCGTATGCCGCGGGAGACGCCGCATACGCGGCTTGATTTCCGGTGAAAAAGCGATATAATATAAAATAGCAAAGATTATACGGGAAGTCCGGAACGCGTTCCGGGCTTTCCGATTTTTTTACGCCGGTTTTGTGATACCGGAAAGAAAGGGGCGCGCATATGGGCGGACGCGAAAAAAAAGCCAATGGCAGTCAAAGCGCGGCGGAAAATCCGGGACGCGGAATCACACGCGAAGCGGCGGAAAAGCCGGGACGCGAAATCACACGCGAAGCGGAAAGCGATCCGGAACGGGACGGCGAAAACGCCGGACAGGAAACCAGCGTCCGACAGGAATTATTGCGTATTTTGCGCCGGACGGACGCCACGCGGCAAATGGCGGAGGCGCTGATCCGGGAGGCGACGGGCGGCGGAAAAAGTACCAGCGTCATCAAAGCGCTGGAAGAAGTGCGCGAAATCACGGGGAGCGCGTTTGATCATATGCCGGGAGAGCAAATCCCATGGAATGAGCTTTCCGATGAGGAATTGACCCGTATGATTGATATAAAAAATCATGATGAAATATGAAATATTCAGAAAGCCGGATCAAATTGGATAAAATCAGACAGGCCGTTTTCCGCGAACTCGCCCGCCGCGAACTTGCCCGGAGATATTATTATGATTATCTTGAATTCGTCCACGGCGGCGCGTGGATTCCCACAAAATTCGCCGAATTTTTGGCGCGGGAAATTCAGGTTTTTTTGCAGTCCAAAACAAATCACGCGTTTGATTTATTAATTCTGGAAACGCCGCCGCAGCATGGGAAATCATGGACCGTGACGGAATCCCTGCCATCATGGTATATGGGCAAATATCCGGACAGGCGCGTAATTTTGATTTCTTACAATGAGGATTCCGCCGAGAGATTTTCCCGCCGCAACCGGGAAAAAATGAAAACATGGGGCGAGATTTTATTTCATGTTGAATTAGGCGGATTAAACCGCGCGACGGAATTTGAATTATCCGGACGGCGCGGAAGATTAATCTCACGCGGCGTCATGTCGGGCATTACCGGGCATCCGGCGGATCTGATGATTATTGACGATCCGATCAAAAACCGGGAAGAGGCCGACAGTTTGATTTATCGCGATAAACTCTGGGCCGAATGGCAAAACACGCTGAAATCCAGATTATCCGCCGGGGCGAAAGTGATTTTAATTCTCACGCCGTGGCATGAGGACGATCTGGCGGCGAGAATTTTAAAATCCGAGAATTCGGACGCGGTGAAACTAATCCGTCTGCCGGTGGAGGCGGAGGATTGTAATATCACGGGCAGTCCGGATCCTATGGGACGCGAACCCGGCGCGCCGCTCTGTCCGGAACTTGGAAAAGATTTAAACTGGCTGAGGCAATTCAAATCCGCTTATATCAACGATCCGCTGGGCGGCGCGCGGGCGTGGCAGGCGTTATATCTATGCCGTCCGCGCGCCGAAAGCGGCAATATTATTCAACGCGGCTGGTGGAAATATTATCAAACGCCGCCATATTGTCCGGTAAAAATTATCAGCGTGGACGCCGCGTTTAAATCCGCCGATTCCAATGACTTCGTCGCGATTACGGTCTGGGGCAAATCCGGCGAAAATTATTATTTATTTGATTCCGTCAATCAGCATTTGACGTTTACGCAGACGCTCGCGAAAATCCGGGAAACGCGTCAAAAATATCCGGACGCGCGCGGGGTTTTGATCGAGGACAAAGCGAACGGCCCCGCCATTATCGACGTATTACAGCGCGAAATGTTCTGTATCCCCGTCAATCCGGAGGGCGGCAAAGAATCCCGCGTACACGCCGCGTCGCCCGCCATTGAATCCGGTCACGCGTTTCTGCCGCGCTCCGCGCCGTGGCTGGAAGAATATTTAAACCAATGGACCGCTTTTCCAGCCGCCGCCCACGATGACATGGTCGATTCCAGTACGCAGGCGCTGAATTATTTATTCCGCGTCCATGCCGATTCCAATCCGCCGGACAATCAAATCTTATCCGGGACGCCGGATGATGATTGTTATTTAACAAGCGAAAATATTTATAATATTTATTAAATATTAAATTTATTTTATTTTGTTTTATTTTATCAAATAGGAGGCGCGTATATCATGCCGGAAATTTATTTCGCTTTCATGGGTACGGCGGCGGCTCTCGCCGTGTTCGCGGGCGGGATCGCTCTCGGTCTGAAATATCAATCTTATCATCCGCGCGGACAGCCGGAAAAACGCCAGCCGGATAGTTTATCCGAAGCCGAAAAACGCCGTATCCGGGAGGAACGGGAGGCCTTTCAAATCCTGCAAAACTATTCCGCGAATGACGCTTACGGCGTGAATCCGGAAAAACGGAACGGAGATGATTGCGTTGCTTGAAAATAATCAAACCCTCGCTTGGAAATTATACGAACAGGGCCGCGATTATAACAACCGCCTGACGCCCAATCAATACCAGCTTGTGGAGACCAACACGGAATTTTTCGCGGGCAATCAATGGCTTCATCTGCCCGACACGCCCGCCATGCGCGGCCTGCCCAAACCGACGTTTAATATTCTCAAACGCGTCGCCAGTCTGTTTGTGGCGTCTCTGACCAGTTCCGGCGTGGCGCTTCATGTCGAACCGCTGGACTGTCTCGCCGATTCCGATTCCGTCCGGGAGGCCGCCGAAATCGCGGACGCCGAAATCGCCAATCTGCTGGAAAAACTTAAAATAGAATATCGCATTCGAGACGCTTTATTCGACGGCGCGCAAACCGGCGATTACTGCGCCCATTTTTATTTTGATCCCGAAGCCGCCCCGTACAGCGGCGCGTTCGGCAATCGGCGCGGCGAAATCAAAATGGAACTCATCGACGGCATTAATATCATGTTCGGCAATCCGAATTGTAATCAAGTCGAAAATCAGCCGTATATTTTAATCCTTGGCCGTGACACAGTCGAGCGCCTGCGCGACGAGGCCGCGTATTGGCGGCGGCGCGAACTTCTCACAAACGCGGCAAGCGATATAAACCATTCAGCCAATCCGGATTTTAATTTAAATAATTTAAATAATTTCAATCAATTCCAGCCGGATCACGAAACCCGCGATTTCCCCGGCGTGGGCGGGCAAACCGAATTACAGGGCGACGAGTCCGGAAAAGCGTTATATATCCTGCTTTATACAAAATCCGAAAAAATCATCACGGATTCTGACGGACAGCCCCGCCGGGAATATGAAATCCACGTCACGAAGGCCACGCGCGGCGCGGTGATTTATGAAAATATCAATACAGGCCTGTCCCGTTATCCAATCGCGTGGGGCAACTGGGAAAAACAAAAATATCAATACCATGGACGCGCTTTAATTACCGGCATGATTCCCAATCAGATTTTTATCAATACCATGTTCGCGACAGCGATGCGGCATTTGCAATTAATGGCCTTCCCCCGGACTGTTTTCAACGCGGATTTAATATCCGCGTGGACGAACGAAGTCGGACAGGCCGTCGCCGTGCGGGGACTCCAGCCCGGACAAGATATAGCGTCCGTGGCGCGCAATCTGCCCGCCGCCGAGATGTCCGCGCAGATTTTCCAGTTAATCGACAAGGCGATGTTATATACCCGCGAATGTCTTGGCGCGGTCGATGTCCAGCTTGGCAGCGCGCCGCCCGACAACACATCCGCCCTCATGATTTTACAGACCAACGCCGAGGCCCCTCTGGAAAATATCCGCGCCAATTTATACGAATGGCTGGAAGATATTGGCGCGATTCTGCTTGACATGATGGGGACTTATTATGGCCGCCGTCCCGTCGCGTTCCGGCGCGGACGCGCGAAATACGGCGCGCCGGATCATATTTCCGGGCATATTTCAAATACGCCGGAAAAAAACGTGATTGATTTTGATTTTTCCGTATTAAAGCCGCTCTGGTTCAGTCTCCGGACGGATACGGGCGCTTCCAGCCGCTTTGACGAAATCGCCCTGAGCCGGACGCTGGATGACCTGCGCCGGGACGGGGTTTTAAATTCCATTCAATATCTCGAACGCCTTCCCAATCGTTTTCTGCCGCGCAAAGATGAATTAATCTCTGAACTGCGCCGCGCTCCCGATTGGAACGCGCCGCCGCGCGACGCGTCAAACACGCGAACCGCGCGCGATACGCGTAATACAGACGCCGCGCGTGACACGCGTAATACAGGCGTCAATCCGGATTCCCCGGATTCCCATCATTTCCGCGAATTTCAGGCTTCACCGGCCTGATTCGACATACTTTCCCACCAAGAAAGGAGTATATAAATCTCATGGACAATCTCAACGACACAGCGCGGGACGCGCGTTTTCCCGCTCCATGGACGGATGATCCGATTTTGCCGGACGGATGGCGCGAAGGCGAGGACCTGACCGCCGCCGTTTCGCCGTCCCCCGTCCAGACGCCCGCCGTCCCCACCTCGGACAGCCAGCCGGACAATAAACGCGTATATCATTTGAAAGTCAATCATCAGGAACGCGATGTCGCGCTTTCGGACGACGAAGTCATTCAACGGCTTCAAAAATCCTACGCGTTCGACGAATGGAAACAGCCCGCCGATCTGACATCACAGGTCACGCGGGCCCGGCGATTGTTCCCGGATTTAACCGAAATCCCGCCGGAAGTCGCCGAATCCGTCGCCAACGGAAGCCCGTTTCTCAGCGCTTATACGGCGTACCGCGTCCGGGAAAGCGAACGCGAATCCAACCGGCTCCGTCTGGAAAACGAAATCCTGCGTCAAAATCAAGAGGCGATGCGCCGCGCGCCCGTCCGGGGCGTGACGGCCTCCGGAAGCGTCCGCGACGCGCCGCTGTCTGATTTTGAACGCGGTTTCGATTCCGACGGATGGTAAATTTTTATATTATTATTTATTATTTTAAAAATTATTTAAAAAAATTTTTCAAGAAAGGAAGCGTCAATCATGCCCGTCAATCTCGCGAACCGTTTTTCCGGCAAAGTCGATGAACGCTTTTTCCGGGAATCGCAGGCCATGATGGCCCTGAATAATGATTATAAATTCTCCGGCGTCTCGACGGTTTATGTCTATTCCGTTCCCACCGTCGCGCTGAATAATTACACCCGCAGCGGCTCCCAGCGTTACGGCTCCCCCACTGATTTGCAGAATAATATCCAGCAATTGACTGTCAGCCGTGACCGCGCGTTCAGCTTTGTCATTGACCGGGGCGACAAGACCCAGTCACAGATGACCATGGACGCCGGAAAAGCGTTGTCCCGTGAAATCCGGGAAGTCGTGATCCCGGAATATGACTCATATGTATTTGAGACCCTCGCCAAAGCCGCGATTGCCAAAAGCAATACCGCCGCAACCGCCGCCACGAAAAGCAACGCTTATGAACTCTTCCTCAACGCGCAAGAAACCCTCGGCAACGCGAACGTGCCTGACAGCGGGCGCGTGTGCTTTTGCTCTTACAAATTCGCGAATTTATTGAAACAAGACCCGGCTTTTATGCGTTACGGCGACACGTCCCAGAAAATGCTCCAACGGGGCGTGATTGGCGAAGTGGACGGCTGTTCCATTATCAAAGTCCCGGCGACGCGTCTGCCGTCCGGGTGTTCGTTCATTCTCGCCCATCCCTCCGCCGCAACCGCGCCGAAACAGCTGGAAGATTATAAAATCCATGACAATCCCCCCGGCATTTCCGGCTGGCTCGTGGAAGGACGGATTTTATACGACTGCTTTGTCCTCAACAGCAAATCCGACGGCGTCTGGTATCACGGCCCCGCGATTCCCTGATGGATTCCTTTCGTCCCCTCTCCCGCCAAGCGGGAAGGGGACGCGCGAAAATATTATATAATTTATATCAATATAATCTATAAAAGGCGGGAATATCATGGAATACGGCGCCATTAAAAGACAAGTATTGGAATTGCTGGATCAATATACCATCGCGGGGGAAGAAATTTCCCCGGCTTATAATCATCAATCCGATGATATACACCGCGTTCCCAATTTGATCAATCAAGCCCTTGTGGACATCCGAACCGGCGTCTTGCCGGAACGCGCGGTCTGTCAGGTGGGGGACAGCCAAAGCGACGCGGACAGTCAGGACGGGACAAATCTCGGCGGCGTCTGGATCATGCACACGCTCCCCGGCGATTTCTGGCGTCCGCGCAGCGGCGGCGTCCGGAAACTGGACGGGCAAAATCGCCCCGCGCCGTTCAATCAATATCAACTGATCGGCAAAAAAAGCGTTTTAACCCCGCCGGGACGTTATCTGATCGAATATGACCGTTATCCGGAACAGCTTCCGGCGAATCCCAATGATCATTATAATCTTGACGAAGATCCGGAAGTCATACAGGCCGCGTGTCTGTACGCCGCCGCCATGCTGGCCGCGCGGGAAGATGAAACGCTTTACAGCGCGCTTTATAACGCCTATGAATCCCGACTGACCCGCATGATTCCCGCTCCGGCGGCGGAAGTCCGGATTGTACAGGACGTTTACGCGTTCTAAAGCTATTTTATATTTTTTTATTTTTCTATTACGCGTTTACGCGAGGAGGGGTTTTTATGGCTGTCCGGCGTCCGGCGACGCTGATTTTTAACAGACGAAAACGGGATATATCCGCCGATTTTCCGCGTTTCGACGGCGGATTAAATCTGCGGGAATCCGAATTTCGATTGGCTCCCAACGAAAGTCCGGAAATCGTCAATCTCTGGTGGAATGACGGCTGTCTGCAGTCCCGTCCCGGGCAGGAATGGGCCGCCGCGCCGCTGTCCGCGTCCGATCCGTCCGGTATATC
>CAJOQY010000078.1 GCA_905236835.1 uncultured Oscillibacter sp.
CCCCGCCGCAAACCGCCGATTCCTCCACCGTGTCTCGCGTCGTGCCGGGAATGTCCGTCACAATCGCGCGGTCAAATCCCGCTAATAGATTTAACAAACTTGATTTTCCGGCGTTGGGACGGCCTATTAAAACCGTCCGGACGCCGCTTTTCAATATCCGTCCGCGTTCGCCCGCCGATATTAAATCTTTTAATATTTTTAAATTATAATTTAATATTTTTACAGTCTCTTCCGGCTTTATATCCTCTATATCCTCGTCCGGATAATCCACAACGGCGTAAAATCTGGACGCGATTTCAAGCAAGCCGTCCTGTACGGGTTCTAAAATCCGTCTTAAACCGCCGTCCAATTGCGCGGCGGCGTTGCGCGCGGCGGCGGCGGTCTCGGCGTCGATTAAATCCGCCACCGCTTCCGCCTGCGTCAAATCCATGCGGCCATTTAAAAACGCCCGCTTCGTGAATTCCCCCGCCTTCGCTTGACGGATTCCGGTTCCGAACAACGCCGACAACAGCTCACGCAATACCACCGGCGAACCGTGGCAATGCAGTTCCACGCAATCTTCCCCCGTATAGCTGAACGGCGCGTGAAAACAGACGATCATACCCTTGTCAATCACATTTTTTTTCGCGTCCAGCATATCGCCCATATAAAATTTACGCGCCCGCAAATCCGATATTTTTTTCCCGCATACGGCGCGAAAGATCTGATCGCATAAATTCAAACAGCCGTCGCCGGATACGCGTACAATGCCAATCGCGCACGGATTCTGTCCGGTGGCAATCGCCGCTATAGGTTCCGACATCAGAAATCTATCCCCCTTAAAATTTTATCAATCCCCGTATTGACAGGCTATGATTGATTATAAAATTATAACCTTGTGAATGGCTGTGATTCGCGCTTATTATACCGTTTTCGGGGCGTGTTTTCAAGACGGATGGCCGCCCGCGCCGCCGATTTAATAAAAAAATACCGGCGGGATTCCCGCCGGTATGCCGGTTTCACGCGGACGGCATATTTATATTATATTATTATTTATTACCGGTTGGCGAAATCTTTGCCCGCGGCGCGGCAGTTCTCCTGCGCGTCATCATCGGGCGTCTCGTTGACAATAATATCCTCGTCGAACAACTGGGCTTTCGCCGCCTCCGCGCGTTCGTGCCAATCGCGCATCCACTGGCCGTCGCCCCAGCCGTAAGAGCCGAACAATAAAATCTTTTTGCCTTCCAGATTGCCTTCCAGCGCGGCGAACATCGGCTCAAACGCGCTTTCTTCCAACTGTTCGCTTCCCTGACTGGAACAGCCGAACGCGATCGCGTCAAACTCCGCCACCCGTTCCGGGGGGAAGTCCGCCGCGTCGCTGACCTGTACCGTCTCAACTTCCGCGCCGGCATCCCGCGCGCCTTCGGCAATGCAATTCGCCATTGTCTCCGTGTTGCCCGTGCCGCTCCAGAATACGACCGCCACTTTGCTCATGACAATTACCTCACTTTTTGATATTTTTATCTCTCACGCGGATTCCCGCCTGATGGCTGATATTAATATGCCCCAAAAATATTGGTTAGCAATCACTAACCTTAATGCGATAAAAATAAATTAGCCACAGCTAACTCCGGAATCTAACATACCATTTTCCGGCGGAATTGTCAAGACCCTCACGGGAAAAATTTTACACATATAAATTTCAATTTTTCCCCGCGAGGATATTGATCTGATTCGCGAATCCGCGCGGATTTTTCACGCGAGGCCAAAATATCTCAGCGTGGTATAAACGCCGTCATCCGCGCAGGAATCCGTGACATAATCCGCGGCGGCTTTGACTTCCGGCATCGCGTTTCCCATCGCCACGCCGATTCCGGCGTATTCAATCATATCCTGATCGTTGCCGCCGTCGCCGAAGGCGATCGCTTCCTCACGCGTGAATCCGTAATGCCGCAGGATTGCCCGCATACCGGACGCCTTGCCGCAATCAGCCGGTATTACGTCCATCGCCTGATCCCACCAGCGCGTGACTTTGACGCCGGAGGTCCCGCGAATCAGACGCGCGTCCAAATCTGGAGGCGTACCCAGCATCATCTGGTGAACGTCCTGCTCCTGAATCCGGTCATAATCGTCTATCACTTTACAACGCGCGGCGGCAAGCCCCATATAATCATCCAGTATTTTCTGGCTGAAATTAATTCCCATGCGTTCGGATGTGGCAATCAGGACCGGAAAACCAAGTTCCCCGGCGTTTCTGACAACGGTTTTCACATCGTTTGGCGGGATATTGACGGATAATATCACGCCGCTCCCGTCAAAACAATAAGAGCCGTTAAAAGACATCACGCCGTCAAACGCGATTCCGGGAAATTCCGGCGCCAGATACGGCGGCCTTCCGGTCGCGAGAAAAATTTTAATATTCCGCTCACGCAGTTCGAGAAGAGCGCGTTTTACCGGTTCGCTGATCTCTTTCGCGCCGAAATTCAAAAGTGTTCCGTCAATATCAAAAAACGCGATTTTTATTCCCATATGTCTTTCCCTTCCGCTTGTCGTGATGATATGGCGTGAAACAAGCATATATCAAGTATAATATATCAAGAGATTGTTGGCAATATATCCCCCTATTGCGTTCCCCCTCTCCTGAATCAGGGGAGGGGGACAGGTTTTGTGATCAAAATATAGGATAGAATAAAAATTATTTAATCCGCGATAAATCCGGCGGCCCAGTTGACAATATGCGTCCCGTCCGCCGCCTCCGGATTGTTTTTCAGAGAATAAATCCAAGACCAGTGACTGCTGTATAAAACTTCCGACATTTCGCCGTCCTGATCGTAATCCTCCGCGAAACGAAGCTGATCTTCTTCCGTCGTGGCGTATAAAGAAAGTTTATAATTCCCGTCCGGGGTTTCATACGTCGTGAAATCCGAATTTTGCGCCAGCTCCTGCGTGATTTCCGTTTCCGATACGTCTACGCCGCTTGATAAAATATCAAACAAACGCCGGGAGCATTCGTCGGTGGCGACGACGCTGTCCGTGACGCCCTGCACCAGCCAGACCGGAACGCCGGAGGCTTTCACGGCTTCCAATTCCTCATCCGTGGGCGTCTCGCCGCCGCGATCCGTGGCGACATTGTACGCCGGACAGTTGATAATCGCCGCCGCGAACAAATCCGGATGCGCGATAATCATGCGCGTGGTCATATAGCCGCCCGCCGAACAGCCGGATACAAGAACTTTATCCGGATTAATATTATATTGCTCAATTACGGCCTGAATTTCTTCCGCCGCCTGATCTAATAATCCGTCTTTCTGGGCGTAATACCATGTGTCAGGAGCCTGAAACGCCATGACATACGCGCCGCCGAGTATATCCTGAAACTCTTCCGACGCCCACGCGACCGTACCGCGGTTGGCGAGCATCTGCGCGACGTTGTTCCCGGAATGTTCCAGATCGCCCTCGCCGTTGCCGTGGAACCAGACGACAAGTTTATTCGCGTCATCGCCCGCGTTATAAAATTGATAATTAATCCCGTCCGGAATGATTACAGATTCAAATTTCGCCGTTTCATCGTCAATTACAAGATTATCGCATTCAAATTTCGCCGTATAGCTTTCGTTTAAAACAGTCCCGTCCGCCGCCGTCAGCATAACGGGTTTATTCTGCGTAATCGTATAACTCAGATCCGCCGGATAATTCCGCGCTCCGGACGTATACGCCAATACCGCGCCTTCCGATTCGTCGAAATAAATCACGACTTTCTGTCCGTCCGTCTCGGTTTTGACGATTTTCCGGTCTATATCATAATCGCCATAGCTTTCCAGTTCCGTTCCCTCCCGGAAAGCCTCCGTGGACGCGGCGGCGTGAACCGTGAAAGTCTCGTCATCTACGCCCGTGATTTTTTTGCTTTCGCCGAAATCAATCTCCATCGAACTGACAACCTGTCCGGCGTCCGTGACAACGCCGTATAACTTGCAATTATATACATCCAAGTTTTCCGGCTCGGCGATTTCCTCCGGCGCGGCGGCGTTTTCAGGCGTATCGCCGGACGATTCCGCCGCCGCGTCATTCTCCGCCGCGCCGCCGTCATTCGCGTCCGCGTTATTTTGCGTATTGCCGCCGCACGCCGCCAATAACAGCGTCAGCGCCGCGCATACGCATAGCAAGAGCCATTTCCCTTTCATCTTCATCACCATTTCCTCCTCGCGATTTTATATAATATATAAACGCCGGATTTCCAGCGATTGCGGATTACGGAAAATTTTATAACAAATAATATTATAATTTATATAAAAATTATATAATTTATATAAATTATATATCTATCGTATTGCTTCCGGCGGCTTTTAACCGGTTCATGGCGCGGGATAAATTCGCCTGCGTCTGCAAATACTCCTGCCAGCTTTGATGATGCAATAATGCCTCCCGCGCCTCTTCCGCGGCGCGGCGGGCGCGCGCAAGATCAATCTCGTCCGGACGCTCCGCGCTGTCGACTAATACTAATACGTCGTTATTCTCCACGCGCAACAATCCGTGACTGACCAGCGCGGTGAATTTCGATCCGTCCGGAAGCGTATAATATAATTTTCCCGGCAGAATCGCCGTCACAACGCTGATATGATGCGCCATGATCCCCAATTGCCCGTCAATCGTCGGCGCGATTAACGAAACGCAGGGGCCTTGATAAAAATCCCGGTCCGCCGATAAAATACGCGCCTGAAATTCATCCGGCATAATATATCAAGCCTCCAGTTTTTTGGCTTTTTCCAGCGCGTCCTCTATCGTTCCGACGTTATAGAACGCCGTCTCCGGATATTCGTCCATTTCGCCGTCCAGAATCGCCCGGAATCCCTCCAGCGTATCTTGCAATTTTACATAACGCCCCGGAACGCCGGTGAATTTTTCGCCCACATGGAACGGCTGGGATAAAAATCTTTTAATTCTTCTGGCGCGGCTGACAACTTCCTTGTCCGACGCGCTTAATTCGTCCATGCCCAAAATAGCGATAATATCCTGTAATTCCCGGTATTTCTGCAACATTTCCTGTACGCGGCGCGCGATTTTATAATGCTGTTCGCCCACCGTGTCCGCCTGTAAAATTCTCGATGTCGACGCCAGCGGATCGACAGCCGGATAAATGCCCTCTTCGACAATTTTACGGCTCAAAACCGTTGTCGCGTCCAAATGCGTAAACGTCGCCGCCGTCGCG
>CAJOQY010000079.1 GCA_905236835.1 uncultured Oscillibacter sp.
CCGTCAGGCATAAGACCAAGACGGCGCAAAATACCAACGCGAGATATAATGCGCGCTTCCGCATAAAATAAAATCCCCTTTCCGTGTCGTTGTCGTGAATCCCCCACCGTCACGGCGATTTAGAGTTGATCTTGACATACGCGGCGCGGGCGGCGGCCTGTTCCGCCTCTTTTTTGCTGTGTCCCTCGCCCAGCCCGTATGAATGGCCGTTGACAGCCGCTTCCACGGTGAAAACTTTCTCATGATCCGGCCCGCGCGCGGACAATACCCGGTATGTCAGAATTTGATCGGGCTTTTTCTGCACGAATTCCTGCAAGGCGCTCTTGTAATCCGTGATTTGTTCCTCCAGAATTTCGGCTTCCGAGAAATGGTTGAAAATCATCCGGCGGATCAGTTCCGACGCGGCGAGAATCCCGCCGTCGAGATAGACGGCGGCGATCACGGCCTCCACGGCGTCGGCGAGAATGGACGGCTTTTCCTGCCCGCCGTTTTCGGCCTCCCCATGTCCCAGACGCAGATACGACCCGAGATTCAGCCGTTTGGCCGCGTCGCACAGGCTTTTTTCACAGACCAGTTTCGCGCGGCTCTGCGTCAGGCGTCCCTCCGGCAAATCCGGATAACGCTTGTATAAATACTCCGCCGCCGCGAAACCAAGCACGGAATCCCCCAGAAATTCCAGCCGTTCGTTGTTACCCAGCGTTCCGGCGCGGTGTTCGTTGGCGAAAGAGCGATGGCACAACGCCCGCTCCAATAATTTTCCGTCCCGAAAATGATATTGTAATTTCTTTTCCAGATTTTCCATCATAATTTTATAATTTTTATAAACAGCCGCGAATGAATATATTATAATATTATAATAATATAAATTTATAATATATTAATTCAGCTTGCCCGCCAGATAATTCACCGCGTCGCCGACGGTTTTCAGGCCGGACAGTTCGTCCTCCTGTATTTCGCCGATTTCAAATTCTTCCTCCATTGCCATAATCAGTTCCACCAGATCCACGGAATCCGCGCCGAGATCCCCGTCAAACGACGTTTCCATAGTGATTTCTTCCGGCGTCAAGGCGAATTGTTCCGCCACCAGATCGCGCATGGTTGAGAAAATTTCCTCAATTGACATAACATCGCTTCACTCCTCAATGAATTTTTATTTCGTTTTCCGGGGCGCGTCAGGCCGCGACGCCGACCGCGCTCCGGTATGATCCATCATACGGGATGTTGCCCGCCATGTCAAGAGGATTTATATTTAATTTGTACTCGCGAGCCGTCCGGCGGTCTGACGCCCGGCCTGTTACGCCGCCCCTGATTTATCCGCGAGGATCGCGATCCACGGTTTGTTCTCATGATGAAAAATCTCAATCCGCGAAAATCCGGCTTTTTCCAGCGCGTCCCGGATTTTTTCCGGCGTATATGTCCGCATACCGTCAATGATTTTCTCGAATTTCAAACTGACTTCGTCTTTCCCGTCCGATTCGTTCACGATGAAAAATTTACCGCCGGGTTTTAAAATTCGATAGATTTCTTTGAAACAAGTTTCCAATCCGGGCCAGAAATAGATGGTCTCGAACGCCGTGACGAAATCCATCATATCCGGCTGGAGCGGCAGATCGGCGACGCTGGCTTCTAAGACCGCGCATCTCCCGTCAGACACGGCGCGCGCGTTATATTTTTTTGTCCGTTCGACGGACAGCGGCGAATAATCAACCGCCGTCAGTTTCGCCGACGGATATTTTTTTAACAACACAGCCGCGTTGCGTCCGCCGCCGCAGCCCATATCCGCGACCGTTTCCGGCGCGATTTCGGGCAGTTTCGACATCCCCCAATCCGACAGCTTCGCGTGTCCGATGTTCATCCGGTTCAGCATGACATTTCCCAAAAATCCGCCCGGTTTGCGCGTCTGATTAAAAAATTTTTTCAACAAGCCCATTTGAGATTCCGCCTTTCATAAAATCACGACAGTTAGCAAGAACTAACTATCGTGATTTTAGCATATTTTGATTTGATATACAAGATATTTATATTTTTATATTTAATATTTATATAATATTATATATTATTTATCTTTCCAGCGCGCGGCGCAGATACCGCCCGGTATAGCTTGCCTCGCTTTGCGCGACTTCCTCCGGCG
This sequence comes from uncultured Oscillibacter sp., assembly GCA_905236835.1. Classification (GTDB taxonomy): domain Bacteria; phylum Bacillota; class Clostridia; order Oscillospirales; family Oscillospiraceae; genus Oscillibacter. Next base: position 2,132 of record CAJOQY010000079.1, read on the forward strand.
TCCCTGTCGCCACAACCGTTCCGCCGCCGTCGCCGCCTTCCGGCCCCAGATCAATCAAATAATCCGCGCATTTAATCACGTCCAGATTATGCTCAATCACAATAACCGTATTGCCCGCGTCCACAAGACGCTGTAAGACATATAATAATCTTTTTACGTCATCCGTATGCAGTCCCGTCGTCGGTTCGTCTAAAATATAAATCGTCCGTCCGGTGGCGTGTTTGGATAATTCCGCGGCTAATTTCACCCGTTGCGCCTCGCCGCCTGACAGTTCCGTGGACGGCTGTCCGAGTTTGACATAACCAAGACCGACATCCCGAAGCGTTTCTAATCTATTTTTCAATTTCGGCAGAGCCGCGAAAAACGGCAGAGCCTCATCAACTGTCATGTCCAACACATCCGCGATATTTTTGCCTTTATAACGCACTTCCAATGTCTCTCTGTTATATCTTTTCCCCCGGCAGACTTCGCACGGGACAAAAATATCCGGCAGAAAGTGCATTTCGATTTTTAACACGCCGTCGCCGGAACACGCCTCACAGCGTCCGCCCCGGACGTTGAAACTAAATCTCCCCGGACCGTAACCCCGGCTTTTGGCGTCCTGTGTGTTAGAAAACAATTCTCTAATATCATTAAATAAACCCGTGTATGTCGCCGGATTGGATCGCGGCGTCCGTCCAATCGGGCTTTGGTCAATATTAACGACTTTGTCCAGATATTCCAATCCGCGGATCTCCTTGCATTTCCCCGGACGGGTTTTCATGCGCATTAACTCCGCGCCAAGATATTTAAATAATATCTCATTCACAAGCGACGATTTACCCGATCCGGACACGCCCGTTACGACAGTAAACACGCCCAGCGGAAAATAAATATCAATATTTTTTAAATTATTTTCCGCCGCGCCGATGACTTGCAGATATTTCCCGCCGCCGATTCTTCTATGCTCCGGCACGGCGATTTTTTCCCGGCCTGATAAATATAATCCCGTCAGGGAATCCGGATTTTTCATCACTTCTTCCGGCGTCCCCGCCGCCACAACCCGGCCCCCGTGAATGCCCGCGCCGGGGCCTATGTCTATTAAATAATCCGCCGCCCGCATCGTATCCTCGTCATGTTCGACGACCAAAAGCGTATTGCCCAAGTCCCGCAGTTCTCTCAGCGTCGCGAGCAGTTTATCATTGTCCCGCTGGTGCAGTCCAATCGACGGTTCGTCTAAAATATATAATACGCCCATCAAAGACGATCCGATTTGCGTCGCCAATCGAATGCGCTGGCTTTCGCCGCCTGACAGCGTCCCGGCGGACCGGCTTAATGTCAGATAACCCAGTCCCACGGACTGTAAAAATTTCAATCTTGACCGGATTTCTTTCAATATCTGTCCGCCGATCAAATTCTTTTGCTCCGTTAATTTTAATCCCGCGATCCAATTAAATTCATCGCTGACGGACATGATGGTAAAATCATATATATTTTTATCCCCGACCGTGACGGCCAGCGCCTCTTTGCGCAATCGCCGCCCTTTGCAGGACGGACACGGGGATTCCGACATTAATTCTTCCAATTCCCGTTTATTGGCGTCGCTCTGCGTCTCCTGATAACGCCGCTCGATATTCTCGCAAATCCCCTCGAACGGCTGATATAATACCCCGTTGCCGCGCGGCTGGTTATAATATAATTCTAATTTTTCCCCTTTCGTCCCGTGTAATATAATATTTTTCACTTCTTTTGACAAATCTTTCCACGGCGTCGTTAATAAAAAATTATATTTTTTCGCCAACGCCTCAAAATACATTCGCGCGATGCCGTCTGATTTGATCGCGTTCCATCCCGTCGCCTGAATCGCGCCGTCTAAAATAGATTTATTCTTATCCGGGATGATCAAATCCACATCCGCTTTCATCCGGCTTCCCAATCCCATACACGCCGGACAGAAGCCAAACGGATTATTAAACGAAAACAATCTTGGCGTCAGTTCCTCTATCGAGATTCCGCAGTCCTCGCACGCGTAATTCTGCGAAAATAACAAATCCCGCTCCTCCCGGACAAGATTCACAATCACAAGCCCGCCGGACTGCGCCGACGCCGTTTCCACGCTGTCCGTTAATCGCTGTCTCATATCAGGCCGCGTGATTAATCTATCTATTATAATTTCTATATCATGCTTTTTGTTTTTTTCTAATTTAATTTCCTCGTCCAGTTCATATAAATTTCCGTCAACCCGCACGCGGACATAACCGGAACGCTTCGCGCTGTCCAATACTTTCGCGTGTTCGCCCTTTTTGCCGCGTATCACGGGCGACATGATTTGAATCCGCGTCCCCTCCGGAAGCGCCATCACCTGATCAATAATTTGATCAATCGTCTGTTGCCGAATCTCTTTCCCGCATTGCGGACAATGCGGCGTTCCGACGCGCGCCCATAATAATCTTAAATAATCATATATCTCCGTGACCGTTCCGACCGTCGATCTCGGATTTTTCCCCGTCGTTTTCTGGTCAATCGAAATCGCCGGGGACAATCCCTCGATATAATCCACATCAGGCTTTTCCATCTGGCCAAGAAACATCCGCGCGTAAGACGACAGCGACTCGACATAACGCCGCTGTCCCTCCGCGTAAATCGTATCGAACGCCAGCGACGATTTGCCCGATCCGGACAGCCCCGTCATGACGATCAACTTGTCTCTTGGAATCTCCACGTCAATATTTTTTAAATTATTCGCTCTCGCGCCTTTTACAATAATTTTATCCCGCATGAATCGCCCTATCCTCCTGAATTTCCTCATATATCACGGCGGAGATCATACTACAAAATCATGATCCTGTCAATATCGCGCAATCGACGCCGCGCATAACAATCACAATTCGGACAAAAAACAAAACGGGGCAAACCGTCCGTTCGCCTCCGCTCCATTTTATATTATATTATATTATTTTAAGCCAATCAAGAGTTGAAAGGCGTAAAAATAGAACCTCATCCCCTGTCCCCGGACGGGGACGCCCAGTCCCTTAAAAGGGGAAGGGGGACGCAACGGGTAAAAATTTTTCTCTGAACGATCCGGACTCCCTTGTTTTGGATGGAATTTTTTCCCTCAGGTTCCCCCTCTCCTTTTTAGGAGAGGGGGACAGGGGGTGAGGTTCCAATGTCGTTTAGTTAGACCAGAACTTTACTAAACCATAATCACCGGAAAGTAACTGCGTGGGTATAAAATCGCCCAATTTGCGGA